>PFTO01000206.1:0-20920 GCA_002789615.1 Acidobacteria bacterium CG_4_9_14_3_um_filter_49_7
AAAGCGGGTCTGGTATCGTCTGTTCTTGAAAATGGATGGATGGATGACCGGGAAATTCTCGACACACTGTTGCCTCGGCTGGGTCTGAAGGGACAGCAAATTGTCCTGGACAGTTGCCTGACGGTTCGTTTACTTGACTCGAAGCTGTCGGCAGTTCTCGCTGCACGAAAAGCGCCGTTGAAGTTTGCCGCGAGATTGAGCCGCGAACCCCTTGATGAACAGTCAGTGCTGACAGAATTTTTTTCCATCCACCGCCTGAGTCTGTCCCGGATGGTCCAGGCATATGATCTCCTTGTGCCTGTCAGGAAGACAGGAAATGAAAGCTTCTCCACAATAATTCGGAACCTGGACGAAGAAAATGAAGATGTACTGGAGCAGCTGCGGCAGAAACGTTTTCGCCGGGCGTTTGAATATAAAAAACAGTTGGGTTCACTGCTGGGACGCTATCGGGGGAAATTATCGTTTCCAGAAGACATGGAAGGGGAGGCATTCCGCTTTTCCTGTCTGTTGAAATACCCGGAAGATGCCCGTAAGTATGCTGCTATGTTACGGGAAATCTCTGAAAATGATGAAATATTTTATTTTCTATCGGAGCATTTTGGCAATGATTGAACGGATTTTTGTAACAGAGGCTGCGGTTCAATATGCCTACGTGAAAAAAATCTGTGATCGCGCGGAACTGGAGCCGGAACTTATCCGGGACGATGCCGCATATCGGAACGACATAGAACGTTTTCTCACGGACCCTGTCGGACAGGGGAAGCGGCACCTTCTGCTGGATGTGTTCAGGGGGGAGTTTTTTCGGAAATGCCCGGGTACGAGGGGGAAGGTTTGCTGCAATTACTATGTGATTGATCAGACTTCCAATTGCCCCTTTGACTGTTCCTATTGTTTTCTCCAAAGCTATTTGAACCTGCGGGCCATTCGATTTGCAGTGAATGTTGAAGACTTATTTCGGGAACTGGAGGCAGTGTTCAGAAGGCGCCGATTCATACGCGTGGGAACTGGAGAACTTGCGGATTCTCTGGCATTGGAGCCGCTGACGGGATTTGGCGGAATGCTGATGAAATTTGCAGTTGAGTTTCCGGGAGTTGTGCTTGAACTAAAGACAAAGAGCTCTAACGTGGACGAGTTGCCTGACGTCAGGAAGAAGCCGGGCCGGGGAGTAATCGGTTGGACGATGGAACCTGCTCACGTTGTAAACAATGAAGAAAGGGGAACCGCAACGCTGGAGGAAAGACTGGCTGCTTCGTCCCGTGCTGCGAAGAAGGGCTATGGAATTGCCTTTCACCTGGATCCGGTAGTTTTTTTCCCGGGATTTGAAGAAGCCTACCTCAATCTTGTGGAACAGATATTTTCCCATCACGAAAAACTGGACTGGATGTCCCTTGCAGGATTTCGATATGAGCCGGCCCTGAAAAGCTATGTGGAAGAAAGATTCCCCAATTCTGAGCTTCTGGACGGAGAGTTTCTACGGTGCAGTGATGGAAAGTTCCGCTACCTGTTTCCTGAGAGAATCCGATTCTTTCGACGACTGGTGGAAAAAGTAAAGCAACTGTCTCCGAAGACGCCTCTCTATTTTTGCATGGAAGATGCCCGAACCTGGAAATTGGTAATGGGAGAAAAGGCGTTGACAGATCCGGTTCTAACACCGATTTTTTTGAGGGAGGGGGATGATGAAGAATAGAGTGTGTGAGTTGTTTGGCGTTCGATTTCCCATTGTCCAGGGGGGCATGGTGTGGGTCTCCGGCGCAAAGCTGGCTGCGGCAGTTTCAAATGCCGGAGGTTTGGGCCTGATTGGAGCCGGTTCCATGAAACCGGAATTGTTGCGCCAGCATATCCGAAAGGCTACCAGATTGACAACGCGTCCATTCGGAGTGAACATCCCCATTTTTTCTAAGTATGCGGAGGAACAGGTAGAGCTGGCGATCGAGGAAGAAATTTCCATATTTTTCATGTCTGCCGGTTCTCCAAAGAGGTTCACACACAAATTGAAAGAAGCCGGTTGCACCGTTGTCCACGTAGCTTCCTCTCCGACGCTTGCACGGAAATGTCAGGATGCGGGTGTGGACGCGGTGGTGGTGGAAGGATTTGAAGCTGGCGGACACAATGGAAGGGAAGAACTGACAACTTTTGTGCTGGTTCCACAAGCCAGGGATCGAGTGGACATTCCCCTGATTGCAGCGGGAGGGATTGCCGATGGACGGGGGATTGCGGCCGCCTTTGCTCTGGGCGCAGAAGGGGTTCAGATCGGAACTCGATTTGCCGCGACAGTGGAATCTTCTGCTTCAGATGCCTATAAGCAACTGCTGGTTACTTCGGGGGATGCTGCTACACGGTTGATGCTGAAATCGTTGATACCCGTTCGGTTAGTTCAGAATTCGCTGACAGAAAAACTACTTAAACTGGAGTCCCGCTGCGCAACGGTCATGGAGCTTGAGGCGGAATTGGGGGAAGCTGCAGCAAAGCGGGCCATTTTTGATGGCGAAGTGGATACAGGTGAAGCGGAGGCGGGTGAGGTCGTCGGGATGATTCATGATATCCCCACTGTTTTGGAATTGATGCAGCGCCTCGTTTCAGAGGCTACGGATAATTTTACGGGCATGGCTTTATCTGAAAGCCTGAAGAATGATAATGGTTTTTCTTGAATCATGTCACTTAACAGTAGTAGAATATTGTTGAAATGCTAAAGAAACATTTTTCTGCAAAGACTTTTTGCATCTCAATTCTGCTTGCTGCAATGTTTTTTCTGATGTTGCATATTTATGTGCTTAACAGGTCCCGCATGCAGTATACGAGTGTACTTTCTTCAGTGATTACCCAGATGCATGGGGGGAGTATGCCTGAGGATGTTCTGGGAATCGGTACACTGAAGGATGGGCATATAGAGGCCCAATGGGGTATCCTGCCGAAAATGGATGCGACAAATGGGGAAGACAGAATCATTGCCAATGGGGCGGGAATCCTTGCAGTCTTCAAGGGCCAGGCGATCTATTTTGCAAATGATGGTGAATTCAGCCGCATTAACAAATCATACGGATTTCAGGTTTTGATCTCTATTCTATTCTATCTTGTCGTGATGTGGTTCAGCCTGCTCTTTTATTTCTTTGTTTATCGAAGCGTGAGAAAACTGGAGGGATGGGTTAAGGGATGCACCGGGAATAAGCAGAAGAAAAAGAAAATTAGTGACCGCCATATTCCAATTCATGGATTTACCCAGATTATTTCAGGAATTGAGAAAATCTATTCAGACCTGATCAACACCGAAAAAGCAGTTGAGAAGAAGACCAAACTGGAAGCGCTCGGGGTTTTATTTGCGAAGGTTCTTCATGATATCAAGAACGGGTTGTCCAGTGTCAAGATTTATCAGTATCTTCTGCGGGAAGCAAAAGACGATAACAAGCGAAAAGAACTGATACGGAAAATAGACAATGGCATGAGTGATGTTACTCTGATGATCCAGGATCTGTTGGATTTCGTCCGGGGAAGCAAATCTACACTGAAAGAAAATGTAAGGGTCCAGGATCTGTACAATGGCTTGAAAACAGAGTATCAGGCCAAAGCAGCAGTGGAGGGTGTTAAATTTGAAATTTCTGTGGACGAGGGGATCTCTCAAAAGAGTATCCATGTGGAATTGGTAAGGATTATCACTGCAGTGAAGCATTTGATTCAAAACGCTTTTGAAGAGGTGAAGTGCGCAGACATTCCAAACCCTGAAGTAAGGATCTCTCTTAAATCAGTGAAGGAAAACCTTGTGCTGGAAATTGCGGATAATGGACGGGGAATCCCTGATGATCTTGTGGATGAAATTTTCATTCCCTTTGTCAGCAAGGGAAAGGAGACCGGAAATGGGATTGGCGCGGCAGTTTCAAAAGAATATATTGAAGCTCAGAATGGACACGTCGATTTTCAGACTTCTCCGGATGGGACGATTTTTCGCGTTACAATTCCTTTCACAATTTCTCAGTAGAAAAAAACCGTTTCGTTTGCTTTTGCAGACAAACCTTGAAGACTCCCGAATTGGAGGGCGTAATGGATGCTGTATTCACGTCAGAACAGATGAGAGAGGCGGACTCAAAAAGTATCGAACGCTTAAATGGCAACGGACTGTTATTGATGGAACATGCCAGCGCTGCCTGCGTTCGGCAACTGTTTGAGCGTTTTGGTCCGGCCTTGCGGAAAATGCAGGTCGTCGTTCTGGCAGGACTTGGAAACAATGGTGGCGATGGTATGGCAATTGCCCGCCAGCTCGCTTCCAGGACAGTGCCAGTGTCCGTGATTGTATTGGGTGATATGGACAAGATGTCAAATGACGCTTCCTACCAGCGTGACCTTCTGAAAAACTACAAAATACGACTTGTGAATGAGACCGGCAGGCTCTCATCGGAATCGGAGGCAGAAATCCTTGGAGCAGATCTGGTTGTGGATGCGATGCTGGGTACAGGGATGAACAGTTCCCCGAGGGGAATTTTTAAAGACGCAATTTGTATTTTGAATGAAGGCGGAGGATTTGTCTTTTCCGTGGATGTCCCATCTGGTTTAGACAGTGATATCTGCGTACCGCCGGGAGAGGCTGTGCGGGCGGATTTGACAGTTACCTTTGGAAAGTTGAAACGTTGTCATGTACTTTCGCCGTCCTGCCTGAACTGTGGAGAAATTGTCCTGGATGATATCAGCATCCCGGAAGATGTTTTTGAATCAGTTGGGGCGGAGTTTTTTCTACTGGATGAAAGAGACGTTGCTTCCCGTTTGCCGGATTTACCACCGGACGGGCACAAAGGCAAGTTCGGTCACGTGCTGCTTGCTGGCGGGGCCGCGGGTAGGCTGGGTGCTTGCGTTATGGCGGGTAGAGCGGCCCTTCGAAGCGGGGCGGGGCTTGCAACCATTCATATCCACCGTGAAAATTATCAAATTGTGGGGTCGATGGCGCCTGAACTGATGTTTTCCCTTACGGATGAACCCTACTCTAAAGCTATTCTTTCTGAAGTGATGGAAGGTAAGGACGTGTTGCTGGCCGGCCCGGGCTTCGGGACTTCAAAATATGCCCATGGGGCAATGAAAACACTACTTTCGGTTTCCCGAATATCCTCAGTGTTGGACGCGGACGTTTTTAGAATGTTCAAGCTGGACGAACTTGCCGGTATGCTGGATGGTCGTCCGGCAGTCTTGACACCGCACCCGGGGGAGATGGCGGCGTTGCATGGAACAACTGTCTCTGAGGTTCAGCGGGACAGAGTTGAGTTTGCGCTTCAGACCGCAATTCGGGCAGAGGCAGTAACTGTACTGAAGGGGCATCGAACGGTGATTGGAACGCCGGACGGGAAAGCGTATGTAAATCCCACAGGCAATGCCGGGCTGGCGACGGCGGGAAGCGGAGATGTGTTGTCCGGCATTATTGCTTCGTTCCTGGGTCAGGGAATGTCTCCGATCAATGCAGCAATCTGTGCTGTGTATACGCACGGTCTGGCGGGGGAACTTGCCGGAAAGGCACTGACCATGCGAGGTGTAACTGCGTCGTCAATTCTGGATGCGATACCGGCAGCTCTGGGGAAAATTCTGGAAAAGGTCAAATGATTATTGAAACAGGGAATGCCGCCGAAACAGAATCGTTTGCCTGTCAGGTGAGTAAAGGACTTTCTCCGGGAGATGTTCTAATCTTGACAGGAGACCTCGGTGCCGGGAAAACGACCTTTACACGGGGCCTTGCCATGTCCATGGGCATGGATCCAAACCTTGTTTCAAGTCCAACTTTTACGCTGATGAACATTTATCCCGGAACACCTGCATTGGTGCATGTGGATTTTTATCGGATTCCGGATGGCGGGGATATTTTTTTTGAGGAACTGGATGATGCATTGAACGGGAATGCCATTGTTGTAATAGAATGGGGAGATCGCTTTCTGGACCAGTTAAGGGATATGGTCCAGGGGAAGCTCTTTATTGGACGATTCACAGTTCTGGGCGAAGAACTACGGGAGATTATGATTGAAGAAGATTCTTATTATGGATGACTCAGAGGCAATGCGAACGCAACTGAGCGAAATGTTGCGTGAATTGATTAAGGACCCGGTGCAGATTCATGAGGCTTCAGATGGAATCTCCGGGATCAAGGCTGCGATTGAGTTGGTACCGGACTTGATTTTCATGGACATCGTATTGCCTTATCTCAGTGGATACGCCGCTTCCGTGAGACTGAAGAATATCCCCGGACTGAAAGATACAAAAATTGTGGGTATGACTTCTGACGTTGCAATGGACTCGAGGGGAAAAGTTCTGAGCTGGTGTGACGATTTTTTACCAAAACCTATTGAGAAAAAAGGATTGGCCGAAATCCTGGATCACCACCTTCACCGAGATGTTGCATCCAGACGATCCCGGGACGGAAGCCGCGCATCTTCACTGAAACGGGTTACAGTTGAAATTGTACACCAGTTGGAAGAGCAAGTCGGAGAATTGACACGGGTGAACCAGAAGCTGGAAAAGCAGACCGGAGTGATTCGTCATCTCTATCGGGAGACAAAAACGGCAAAAAGGAGATTAAAGCGGTTAAATCAGCTCCGGGCCGATTTTACTGATTTGTTGTCTCATGAAGTAAAAACCCCGCTTACGGCCGTGACAGGATATGCGGAATGTCTGAGAATTCAGGCGGGAGATCGTTTCACCGAAGAAGAAGCGGATATGCTGGACAAAATCATGGCTGGTTCCCAGCGTATTTCCCTGCTGATAAATGAGATCAGTCGATTGAATCAGTTGAAATTCAAACTGCGCTCCGGTCACTCCGTGCTTGTGTCCGATGTGCTGGAGAAGGTGGTGAAAGACCGGGACCCCTTCATCCGCGACAAATCACTGAAAGTGAAAATTAAGTGTGAACCTGGGCTGGTGGTATTTCTGGACGGATCCTATCTTATTGAAATGGTTGATCATGTAATTAAGAATGCCATTATTTTCAACATTCCAGGTGGAAAAGTGAATATTGCATGTAGACGAGTGAAAGAGGATGTCGAAATTGAGATCAAAGACAACGGAATAGGGATTGATCCGACATATCTCAATGATGTGTATAATCCACTAACCCAACTTGTCGATATTGAACACTATCACAGCCACCCTCTCCGAGGCCTTGGTATGGGATTGACCGTGTGCAGGGAAATGGCAAGAAATGTCGGTGGCAGCATGGTGGTGTCAAGTGACGGGTCGGGAATGGGCGCAGTCGTCCGCATTCATGTGCCGATAGGTAAGGATCAGCTTTGAAGTCTCTGAAGAAGGCACTGGATATTTTTATTGATGAGGCATACCTTGACGCAGACCTTCCGGAACCTGTCGCCAATCTGGTAAAAGCGATTTCGGATGTCGACGAATTTTCGAAACTCTTCACAATAGAAGGAATAGAATCCCCGGCTGAGGGGGTCGCTTCGGCTCGATTGGGCAACCGGTTGTATCCCCATATGAAACTGGTGATTCGTAAAGAAGGAAACCGATTGTATTTTGCTGTGGATACCCATGATGGCCCTGAGCGAATTCCGCCCAGTTTGCCCGGCTACGAACGTTTTAGAGCAGTGATGCAGGAAAATGAACAAATTCGGGAAACCGTGCAAAGGCGAATAGCAAAAGAATTGTATACCGCGGATCCGGATCGTCGAAGTCAGCCTTCCTGTGGATGTGTGCTCGTAGTGGATGATGAGTCCTTTGTTTTGGACATTATGGACAGATTGCTTTCTTCCTTCGGCTTCGAAATGCTGTCTGCCGGGTCTGCGGATGTAGCCCTTGACCTCGTGCGCAACAATCATGTTTCATGTTGTTTTCTGGATATCATGATGCCGGGGAAAAGTGGGTATCAGTTTATTGAAGAACTTGAGGCCGAGGGGTTGAGGAAATTTCCCATTGTCTTTTTGACTGGAATGCACCCCAAGCACATTCACGAAAATGTCGTGGACGGATTAATTCTGAAGCCCTTCACCGCATCTATGCTGAGAGGGCAATTGTCCCGTTTTGGCTTAATTTGAGTCGTCCAATATGCTCTCTACGAATTTGTATACACCACATCTCTGTTCCAGACTGATATTAACAAATTGGCATCCACACACAATGTGTTTCATTCCAGGCTCGTCAATCGTATGACGGATCTGCATGACGACACTGTGCAGAAAGCGGAGCTCTTCGGGTTCAATACACCGTACCAGCAGGATTTCGTCTTCAGATGTGAAGCCTTCGAGGGCTTCCCTCTGACCGATGAAGCTGATTCCCCCTTCACTGATGCTGAGAATGTTTGTGGACATGGTGAATTTCTCGGGTCCGGGAAGTTCGAGTACTGCGGTAATACCATCTTTGACTGTGAAATACGCTCTCGGAAATTTCCTTCTCTCAACTCCCTGTACCATGCTCCCTCCCTTCCTTTATGGATGTTGGACAAATGGATTGAATTTCTTTTCATGGCCGATTGTTGTGTCTGATCCGTGTCCTGGAAAAACAGTGGTGACGTCGGGAAGTGCAAACAGTTTTTCCCGGATGGACGTCATCAGAATATCCGTATCACCGCCTGGCAAGTCAGTTCTACCGATACTTTCCAGAAACAGCGCGTCTCCGGTAAAAACGCCTGTTTCGGGCACGTAAAAACTGACACTTCCCGGTGTATGTCCCGGCGTATGAATCACCTCGATTTCCTGCGACCCCAGTTTTGGAAGAGAATCTTCTGTCAGCCATTCATCAGGATCAGGTGGTACACTGGCTTGAAGCATTTGCTGGAAGGGATTGCCTGCCACCTGCCCCAGTAAAAAACTATCCTTTTCATGCATCGCAACGGGGCAGTTAAGCTTTTGCTTCAGAGGACGAAGTGCGGCGATATGATCAATGTGGGCATGGGTCAGGAGAATCCATTTTGCGCGAAGGCCTGCGTTCAGGAGTTCATCGAAGAGCTTGAACATCATTGGGGCGTCAATGACCACAAATTCATTGGCTCCTCGGTCAATCAGGATGTGACAATTGACTTGGAACGGACCCATCGGAATTGTCTGAACTTCAATCATTAAAAACTCCATCACTTTTCTCAGCTTCTGTCGGTGCCCGCAAAATAGACATTGTAAAGACTGGACATGAAACCGATTCTGTACGATCAACAATACGCCGATCCGTGCCCGACGGATAGCAGATCCCTGAATCAAAGGCCCGCAGTTATTGAACGGCACTGGAAGTATTCAGAGCGCAGCAAATCACATTTGAGGGGATCCCGGAAAAGAAAAATCAGTCTTTTCTTAACTGAATCACTTTGCTGCTTAATACCTTGATTCCTGATCTTTTGAATTTTACCACCATTCGGTCACCATTGACAAGGTTTAACACAGTTCCCTCGCCGTAGGTATGATGCGTAACGGTGCTGCCTTTGTGGATGGAAAAAGAAGAGTCACCATTATTTTTACTGGATTCTGATGTGGAGAGGCCGCCTGAATGAGCTGCATTGAGCAGTCTGGAATGGGCAGCCGAGGTGGCGGGACGATTCATAGTCAACAGCTCTACGGGTATCTCTCGCACAAAGCGGGACATTTGTTTGCGATTCATTTCCCATTTCCAGCCCCTCTCTCTCGAAAAAGACAGATAAAGATTATGTTTTGCACGTGTGATGGCCACATACATCAACCTTCGTTCTTCTTCGAGTTCCCGACTTGAGCCCATGGTCCTCTGGTTGGGAAATGTTCCTTCCTCCAGTCCGCACACGAAAACGGAATGGAATTCCAACCCCTTGGCACAATGAATTGTCATCAGGTTTACCCGGTCGTCATCCTCTAACTCATCTGTGTCGGAGAGGAGAGAAATAGTGTCCAGAAACCCGTTGAATGAGGGGTTTTCTTCGGCCGCAAGATAATCGCCAACAACGGTGAGAAGTTCTGACAGGTTTTCCATACGTGTTTCCGCTTCCAATGAGTTTTCTTCTGCTTTGAGCATTTCGATATAGCCGATCCTTTCAATCAGGTCCCGGAGGAATTCCGGGCCAAAGTCTTCTCTCTTTCGAAAAGTTTCGATGATATTATGCAGCTCATCCAGTTCCGCTTTTCTTGGAAAACGATCCGGCAGATTCTCCAGTGCCTTGAAGAGCACAGGATGGATGGATTCAAGTTTTTCGACCGTTGCGGGGCCTATTTTTCGCCTCGGAACATTGATTATCCGTTGAAATGAGACGTTGTCGGATGGATTTCGAATGACGCGCAGATAACCAAGAATGTCCTTAATTTCCTTTCGATCGTAAAATTTGTACCCCCCGACAATCCGGTATGGAATGTTTCTCCGGCGAAATGCGTCTTCCAGTGTTCGGGATAGGTAATTGGCCCGATACAGCACGGCAATGTTGTTCAGGGATATCTTCTGTTGCAGCAGTGCCTGCACCTGTTTTGCAATAAACATTCCTTCTTCCTGTGGGGCCGGTGCTTCATACAGGGTGTAATCACCATCAGTACGGATGTCGGAACGCAAGACTTTCGGATTTCTCATTGAATTGTGTGAAATGACGGCATTTGCAATGTCCAGAATCTGTTGCGTGGAGCGATAGTTTTCTTCAAGTTTGATTACGCGGCAATCTTCAAAGTCCTGTGGAAAATTAAGAATATTTTCAAAATCAGCACCGCGCCAGCCATAAATGGACTGGTCCTCGTCCCCGACAGCGCAGATATGAATCGCTGAGGCTGAAAGGAGGCGGATCAGACGGTATTGAGTTGCATTGGTATCCTGGAATTCATCCACAAGGATGTATGGAAACTGCGACTGATAGTGGGAAAGTACAGAGGGATTCTGCTCAAAAATAGTCACCGTATTCAACAAAAGGTCGTCGAAATCCATCAGCTCATTTTCCCGAAGTGTCGCATCGTATTGGTCGAGAATCTGGTCAATGGCGGGGACTGGCTCCAATTTCCGTTCACTGCCACTATCATTCTTGATCGCAGATATGAGCGCCTGGATCTTTTTTGGAGCATATTCCTTCTGATTCTTTCTGCCGCTTTCAGAAATTATCCGCTTTATCAGTGACAATGCATCTGCAGAGTCACATACTGAGAAATCGCTGCCGTAGCCCAGAATCACTGCTTCCTTGCGCAGAATCCTGAGGCACAGGGAATGAAAAGTAGAGATCGTAGTGCTCAGATGGGCCCGATCCAGCATTGCCATTGCACGACGTCTCATTTCTCCTGCGGCTTTGTTTGTGAAAGTAACTGCCAGGATGTGATGTTCCGGAACAAATTCCTGACGAATCAGATGCGCGATTTTGCAGGTAATAACCTTTGTTTTCCCGCTTCCCGCACCGGCAACCACCAAAAGCGGTCCTTTCGTGCAGGCAATTGCCTCCCGCTGGCTTTCGTTCAATTGAGATGGCATATCCATATTCTCCAAGGGGTGGAAGCTTGCTGATGTTTGCCCCAGATCAGTTGGTATTTTCTTTTGCCGGCGCGCCGACTAAGAATTCCTTATCCAGATCAAAATAATACCACTTTTCCGAGCCGTCCTGGCGTTGTTCCCGTCTTTCAGGGAATCCGTACTTTCTCAGAATTTTATACCGTTCAGATTCATGATCCAGGGCTTTCAGTACAATCTGCAGGTCACTCCATAGCGGGTTGGTCTTGAGTACCCGATTGACCACAATTTCGGTTCCCTTCTGTACCTGCCTGGTGATGTCTTCCGGCTCCGGGCGAAGAAATTGAGCAAAATCGAAGCCTTTCCCGTGAAAATAGAGATAGAACCGGTTGAAATAATGGTCGATATCCACTGATGCCATGTAGAGTCCATGGGCGTCTGTTTCTGTGGCAACTGTTTTGCTTTCAACTTCTTCATATTTGAGGCTGCGAATATTGAAGACAACCCGTTTCATCACCAGAAACACCGGCGAATGGGCAACTGGTTTTCCTGTTTCATCAGACACATTCCCTTTGATTTCAACAGCATTGGCAGATATTGCTATCCAAAACAGAGTCAGAAAAAAAGCGTTTTTCATTTTACTCCCTCCGCGTCAAACAGTTGTGGAGCCAGCGACAGTCCGGCACGAAAATCGGAGAACCTATAGGTAATAACCTGGTCGGTTTCATCAATAATCTCAATTTTGACCGGTTGAACGCCGGACTTATCCAGGGTCAGTTTTATCATGGTGAATGGCATGTCCGGTGCCTGTGTTCGTGGGACCAGGCGATAAACGAGTGGAGCATCAGAAAGTTTCTTGATGACAAACTCCGTTTTTATCGCCTCCCTGTTGATCAAGAGCTGCAGAAAGGGGTTAGATTTGATTTCGTCCCATTTGAGTACCATTGGTTTGGATTCGCCTTCTGAAAACTGGTATACGTTCCGACAGTCGCCGATGGTAATGCGTTTTTCATTTGTTGTGTATTCAAACCTGAAATGGCAACCGCTGATAAACAGAATGCCTGAATCTTTGATTTCCGGGAAGAGCGGACTCACTGTTGTTTGCGCAAAGGCTGCCTGGAAAGTGTCCAGCTTGATGAAAGAATCCGGGAACTGGAGGAGAAGCAGGGGGATGAGAAAGAGAATTTTCATGACTCCAGATCAATCAACAGCTTCATCAGAGCTTTCTTTGTGCTGCCCTTTTTATGCATTTGCGTGGTGAATTGTTGCATGTCTATTACGTCCCCGGATTCATCTTTAAACTCAATGATGATATTAGCCTTGCTGATCTGTTTAAATTCCTCCGGCTTGTAGGAAAATGTCATTTTCTTTATGAAGGTCTGCTTGGATGGTACCAGACCGCTGAGAAGATCATCCACGTCCATGGAAGTTGCTATTCTCTTTTTCTTCTTTGGCTCTTCCGGTTCATCCAGGAGGTCGTCCATAGTCAATTGAGGTGCAGAATGGACGTGTTGCGGTCTGGTATCCGATTCATTTGGAGGGGCGGGATTATCCGGCGGCGTATTACCCGGTACCTCGTCAGTGCCACTTCCTGAGGTATCCTTCAGATAGGCAGCGCTGACTTCACGGATGGGTTCTGTTGCAGCCTCCTTCCCTTTTTTTGCTAATTGAGCAGGTTGGGGTGAGGCTTCCGGTTCCGGGGCCGGTGAGGGGGCTATTTCCTTTGCCACAGAAGCGGATGGTGGGGCTGGTTCTTTCTTTTGCGGTGGCGCGACCATCTTTTTCTTGACATAGAGCAACGTGTGTTTGGATGCCAGCTTCAATGTGTCAAATACACCTTTTCCGCTTATGGCAGAGGATTCGACGAATGGAAGGCCATCGATATTCAGTTTTGCGTTGAGCTCCTCAAGAGGGACAATATTCTTCAGGTCCCGTTTGTTGTACTGTAGGACTATGGGTATGGAATGAATATCAACATCCAGTTCCCTTAGATTTTCTTTCATGTTTTCAAAGCTTTCCAGATTTGCGTCCAGCATGGGCATCTGGGAATCTGCGACGAAAATAATGCCGTCCACACCCTTTAATACCAGTTTCCGGGTTGAATTGTAAAAAACCTGACCAGGCACAGTATAAAGCTGAAAACGGGTTTTGAAACCGCCAATCACACCGACATCAATGGGAAGCAGATCAAAGAAGAGAGTTCTGTCGGTTTCCGTTTCAAGGCTTACCATTTCGCCGCGGGAATTGGACGCAGTTTTGGAATAAATGTACTCGAGATTGGTGGTTTTGCCGCACAGACCGGGGCCGTAATATAGGACCTTAATCACCATTTGCATGGTGGAATAATTGAAAAAAACCAACCCGGCCTCCGTTACGTCAAATTCAAAAGCATTGTAACATGGAGATTCGGGAAAGGTCAACTGTTTGAAAGATTTTGCAGGTATTGGTGCGAGTGTGGATTTGAGACCAACAGAGGGTCGCCAGGTGAGAAGCAGAAAATGAAAATCATCTCAAGAAAAGGTGACGAGAAGCTCTCCAATTCGGGAAATAAACATCTCGATCTCTTCATTTGCAGACCTTTCAATCTGGAAAAAACCGCTGGAGTCGAGGGTTACGCCGGGTGTTTTCGGTAGAATGTGAAGGAGTTTCTCCACATCAAGTAAGTGTTTTTCACCGGGGGTAACGGTGCAGATATTTCCCTTGAAGGAAATGGCCAGAATTCCAAGTTTTCTTGCAATGAGCCGGACGCGTTGGCCCGAGGTGAGTGCCAGGACCGAGGGCGGCAGCGTACCGAAACGATCCACCATCTCATCCACTGTCTGCTTTAATGTGGCCGTTGAGGTGGCCATGTTCATGCGGCGATAAAATGACAGACGAACAGAACTGCTTTCAATATAATCAGATGGGATGCGGCCCCATTGACCGATTTCAAGAACGGTTTCTTCTTCGACTTCTTCATTTAATGATTTGAGTTTTTTAACTGCATTTTCCAACATTTTCAGGTACATCTCAAACCCGACTGAATTAATATGACCGCTCTGTCGTGCACCGAGAATGTCCCCAGCGCCCCGAAGTTCCAGATCCAGCATAGCGATTCGAAAACCGGCCCCGAGATGCGAAAATTCTTCCAGCGCCTGAAGTCTCTTTCGGGCGACTTCGGCCAGTTTTTGTTTCCCCGGTGTGATGAGATAGGCGTAGGAGGGTTTATCAGACCGTCCGATTCGACCCCTGAGTTGGTACAGCTGGGACAGTCCGAACGTGTGGGCTTCGTTGATGAACATGGTGTTTGCGACGGAGACATCCATACCGTTCTCAATGATTGCGGTACTGACAAGGATGTCAATTTCATGGCGGAAAAATCGAAGCATCACCGCTTCAAGTTCGGCTTCGGGAAGTTGTCCATGGGCGACGGCGATCCGTGTCTCGGGCGGGGCGAGTTTTCGAACGGTTTGTGCCAGAGTCTCAATTGTCTGAACGTGGTTATTGACGAAATAGATCTGCCCCCCCCGTTTCATTTCGAATTGAATCGCTTCCGAAATAGTAAGAGGATCAAACACGATGTGGTAGGTATTAATTGCAAGGCGGTCCCGGGGTGGTGATTCGATGATGCTGATATCCTTTAATCCCATTACCGACATGTTCAGTGTGCGTGGAATCGGAGTGGCACTGAGGGACAGCACCTCAATATTCTGTTTTAGCATTTTCATTCTCTCTTTATGAAGCACGCCGAATTTTTGTTCCTCATCCACGATAAGTAGCCCCAATTTCGGGACAATTACGTCCTTTGAGAGGAGGCGGTGGGTGCCGATGATGATATCCACATCGCCACAGGCCACATCGCCAAGGGTTTTCCGTTGATCGACAGGAGAAACAAAACGAGAGAGCATTCGGATTTCCATCGGAAATCGTCTGAACCGTTCCTGGAAGGTCTGATAGTGCTGAAAGGCAAGCACTGTTGTAGGGGCCAACACCATCACCTGTCTGCCATTATCCACTGCTTTGAAAACGGCACGCATGGCCACTTCCGTTTTGCCGAACCCGACATCCCCGCAAAGCAGTCTATCCATAGGAGCTGCAGCTTCCATGTCTTTCTTAATTTCTTCAATAGCCTGGATCTGATCTTCCGTTTCATCGTACGGGAAGATTTCTTCAAACTCCCGTTGCCAGATGGAATCTGCAGGAAATGCAATACCTTTGGCCAGTTTTCTCTTTGCGTAAAGTTTGAGTAATTCTTCCGCGTGTTGTGATACTTCCTTCTGGATCCTTTTTTTTACCTTTTGCCACGAGGTTGAGCGGAGACTGGACAATTGAACAGTCCCTCCGGATCCCTGGTATTTCTGGAGCAGATGGAGGCGGGATACCGGCAGCATAACTCTGGATTTCCCCTGAAATACCAACTCCAGGCACTCTTCCGATGCTTCATCCACCGACATAATCTTCAAACCTTGATATCGAGCGATGCCATAATCCAGATGAACAACGTAGTCTCCTGGTTTGATGTCTGAAAAATCAGAGAAAAATGGGGTGTGAACCGGACGCTGTCCTTCACTCCTTCGTCCGGGGAAGAGATCGGCAGTGGTGAGAAAACTGAGTTGGTCCACGATTTCGAAACCGCTTCGGTAGAATGTTTCTTCCAGCAAAACGGCTTTCCTGTCGACCGGTTTTCTGGAATAGGCGATGCTGTTTTCAAAGAGGAAATTCTCGATTCGTTCAGCTTCCCCCGGACTGCGGACACCGAGAATCACGGGCATTTTTTCCAACGTACCGACAATAGTTTCCGTGACAGCTGCTGTCCTGCCACCGATGGACAGTGGTCTGAAAGGCCCCGGAGCGCTGATACCCGCAACAATTGCATTGTCATGGGAATCAAAAAAATCGAACAGCTCTTTTCCGGAAAGGAAATGAGATCCGGGGTTCAAACCGATATAACCCTGCGGCGCGGCCTGTTCATAGTCATTTTCAGCTTTCTTCAGGAAGGCGTCGGTGACATCATGAACACCGGCAGGGTCAAGGACAACTATAAAATGTTCTTTGAAGAGAGCTTCCATGCTGTTTTTCGGCCAGAGAAGGTGAAAGTAGTGGTCAAAGCCTTCAATTTCTCCATTTTGGATCAGGTTCAGTTTTTCCTCCAGTGACATTGCCAGATCGGGGTTCGAAAACTCCTTTGAGAACAGGACAGCCAGCTCTTCCCGGTTTTCCGGTGTATCCGGAAACAGTCGTACCGGGAAAATTTCCACCTTGTCCACTTCCGTCATGGATCGCTGGGTAATCGGGTCAAAACCCCGGATGGATGATACAATGTCGAACTCTGTTTCTATCCGAACGGGAGTGTCCAGATTAATTGGAAAAACATCGATAATGTTGCCCCTCCGGGAGAATTCTTCCCGTGTGCGAACCACATCGGTAGATTCGTACCCGAGTCGGGTCAGTCGCCCGGCCAATTCCATCACAGACACCTCTTCTTCCGCTTCGATGGAAAGAAAGAGTGAGAGAATTGTTTCTGAATCCGGGAAACGCTGCATCAAAGCCGTCGGGTGGGCCACGGTTATTGCGACTCCCGAGGGTGAAGCCAGGGGCTTTAATGCATTGAAATATTGTTGCTTAACCTTCAAGTGAGGGGACAGGAAGGTTGAAGGCATAACTGCTGTTTCAGGTAGGATGTTGACTTGAGGCAGATCCTGCTTGATGGTATAAACAGAATTTTCATCGGCAGTAACCAGTAAGATCGGTTTTCCGGTTTTTTCCTGCAGGAAAGCGAGAAAGAGTGTGAGAAGGGAGCCTGGCAGCGGTGGCAGGGCTTTCTCGTTCAGATTAAATTTACCGGAAAAAATAGAAAAAACAATGCGTTTCAGGTTCACACAAACCTCCCTTTGCGGATTGTAACATAGGGGCAGAGAGTGCGCGTGAAAGTGCGAGTGGAAAGAGGGAGGGAAAGGGGTAAGACAAACGAGAGAGTTGGCCTGCGGCCCGTTATACCGAATGCAAGGTTCCCGGTTTTAGATGATAAATGAGGGAAAAAAACCGGCCCGGGGCGAGGGCCGGTTTGGGGTTGGCATTTGGTGGAGAGTTAAATGGAGGTCATGCTCATCCAAATGCCTGTTTCCATTCCCGGTGTTTTGAGGGGAGATGGCCTGAAACGGAAACTACTTCAGCAATATAGAAGACATGCAAGTCCTATGCCAGTTTCCACATGGTGAAAAACAGGCATTTTCTGCGTCGAATGCAATGGGTTCATGCCACCTTGACACGGTCTTCCTGACAGAATGGCGGGGAAGGGCGATTCCGCAGCCGCAGACAGTGGATAGTTGGGAAAAGAGTGATGTCTGATGGGTGAAGGGGCAAACATGTGTCGTCTAAAACGGGAAGCAAAGCCTTCTTTTCAATGATATTCTTTCATTTGACATTCGGTCAACCTCGCTGCAGGGTTCACCATTGCGCTGTAACCGCACTTGCTGTAAGATATCTTGAATGAAAAGGAGGCGCTTTGATCATCCAGGTTCACCCGGAAGCACCACAATTGGATAGGATCACCCGGGCAGTTGAAATACTGGCCGATGACGGCGTGATTGTATATCCTACGGACACGATTTACGGTATCGGGTGTTCCATTTACTCGAAGAAGGGAATTGAACGGATCCGTCGGATCAAGGGCAGAGACAATACAAAGCAGTTTAGTATTTTGTGCGCAGATTTGAAGGATTTGTCCCGATATGCCCGTAATGTAGCGAACAGCGCGTACAAGTTGATGCGAAAAATGCTGCCAGGTCCATATACGGTTGTATTGCAGGCATCCCGTGAAATTCCGAGATTGATGCAGAGCAAAAAGAAAACAATCGGAATTCGGGTAACGGAGAATCCCATTTGCCAATCCATCGTGGAGCTGCTTGGCCATCCCATTGTGACAACGAGTGCCAATCCGTCTTCTGAGGCTCCCGCGGTCAGTCCCTACTTAATTGATGACTGGTGCGGTAATCTCGTGGATTTGATTATTGATGGAGGGGATCTGAATTCTCTCCCATCTACCGTGATTGATCTGAGCGTGGAGCCGCCACTTTTACTGCGGGCAGGGAATGACCCATTCCGAATTATGGAGTTGCTATGAAGCAGGATCAATCATCTGTCCTCGTGTCAGCCAATCTGATTCAAATTCTATCGTCTCCCGAAATCGGATGGAGCAGGGATCATCTGGGAGCAAAATTGGTGGATGAGGTACTGCCCCGCCTGACCGAGGACCCGATGATGGTCGTTTTCTGGGGAGAAGACCCACGATTTTTCAGCCGGGGCCTTGGGGACGGTACTGCAGATACTATCAAGAATCAGTTGTTATCTCCCCGTGGTCAGGCCAGCATTCTGAAATCAATAAAGAGTGGAAACGGGCCCGTTTTTCCCATGCCAATGTCTGCGATTGCACAGGGAGATCCGAAGCTTCGGTTGCATATTTTGGACCAAATGATGGTCGCGCCACTGGGTCAAACGGACAATTCAATTCTGGGTGCCATTGCGGTTTTGCCGAAACACCCTGAGGCATTGAATGCAGGATTTGAGCAAACGCTGTCACTTGTCGCATTGTTTGCTGGTTCAGTCCTCGATTTTGCTGACGAGATTGAAAATCTTGAGTCTTTTTTACAGCTTACATATCAGATTGTGGAGAATGATCCCAGCGGAATCGCTATCTGTGATTCTGATGGGAGGATACTCAGGGCGAATCGGGCGATCAGTGAATTGACCGGCTATCCTCAGATAGAATTGGTTGACCGGACCGTATCACGGTTCTTTCAACCGCACGTTTACAGCGAATTGCGTAACAGGTGGCGCAGTGACAGGGCAGAGAGTTATGAAATTTCCATCTTCAACCAGGCAGGTGAGCAGGTTCCTGTGAGACTGAGCCCTTATCGAATTCGCCAAAAGGGAAAAATCTGGTACGTGATTCAGCTGGAGGGCCTGAGGAACAGTTATGAGTTGAAACAGAAAGAGATGGAGGTTGAACGGCTTCAGGCAGTATTCCATGCCGCAGTGACGGTGCAGGATAAAGTAAATACGCCTTTGACGATAATTCTGGCTCACCTGGAGCGGTTAAGATTGAAATGGGACAAGGGTCTGTCCAGAGAAGATATGGACAAGTCTCTCGAAGCTGTGGAACGACAGGTGGACAAAATTACAAGAACCCTGAACCGCATGAGTGAGCTGAAACGGTACAAGGTTCAGGACTATGCCCTGAATGACCGCATGATGCTGGATCTCTCAGACAGTAGGGATATGGAGCATTCCAGTTCAGTGGAACCGGACGAAAAAGAATGAAACAGCTGAAACTTTTTCTGAAAGACAAAAGAACCTGGTACGACACGGCTGTTCTTGAGTTTCTGACGGAAGAAAAAGATGCCCTGACCGCCAAGCCCGGGATGTTTTTCATGCTGGAGGCGGGAACATTGTTGAAGAAGCCCATCAGCGTCCTGGATGTGGACAGCCGAAGCGGGATGCTCAAATTTCTGATCCGACGGATCGGAAAGGGTACGAGTTTTCTCTATGATCTGAAGCCTGGAGCCGAATTGACGGCTGTCGGGCCGTCCGGCAATTCTTTTCCAAACCCAGGGGCGCGGCCGGTACTGCTGGTTGGTGGCGGAAGTGGGATCCCTCCGATGTTCTTCCTGTCTCGTAATTCTTCGACAAAACCGTTTCATGTGGTTTACGGAGGAAGAAGCCGGGAAGACATTATGCCTCTTTTCGGCAAGTCAGTTCCCCATCGCATTACAACAGACGACGGCTCTCTTGGATTAAAGGGAACAGTGGTGAAGGGTGTACGAAAAATAATGAAAGAGAATCCTGAGTTTAAAAATGCGCTTCTGTTTTCGTGTGGGCCGGAGCCGATGGTGCAAGCACTGACTCGCGCATTTCCCTACCTGGACCACTTTACGTCACTGGAACGATATATGGGATGTGGATTTGGAGTTTGTCTCGGCTGTGTAGTCCAGACAGTGAATGGAATGAAACGGGTCTGTGTGGACGGGCCAGTCTTTAATACAAAGGATCTGGGATGGAACAATGGACATGAAGACTGATCTGGGCAAGGGACTGGTACTGAAGAATCCGGTAATGCTGGCCAGCGGTACGGCTGGTTTCGGGATGGAGTTTGAGGACTTCTACCCATTGGGAAAACTGGGTGCCATTGTGACCAAAGGAGTTTCCATTGATCCAATGGAGGGCAACCCCACACCCAGGATTGTCGAAACGTCAGGCGGAATGGTCAACTCCATCGGATTGCAGAATCCCGGTGCCCATGTGTTTGTGGATGAATTACTACCTGAAATACGAAAATATGATATCGCCTGCATAGTAAACGTGTTCGGCTATTCGGATGAAGGATACAACGACGTGGTGGAAGTTCTGGAGAACGCGAAGGGTATCGATGGATATGAGGTGAACATTTCCTGTCCCAATGTCAAACATGGTGGAATCCAGTATGGAACCAACCCGGAGATGACCCATCGGCTTGTAAAAGAACTGAGATGTCGAACGAACCGTCACTTGATGGTAAAACTTTCCCCCAATGTGACAGATATTACGGAATTTGCCCTGGCCTCGGAAGAGGCGG
>PFTO01000206.1:20942-22879 GCA_002789615.1 Acidobacteria bacterium CG_4_9_14_3_um_filter_49_7
GCCGTCCGAAAATTGCCCGGGTGGTAGGCGGATATTCCGGCCCGCCCATCAAACCGGTGGCACTGAGAATGGTCTATCAGGTGGCGAAAAGCGTTTCCATTCCGGTAGTAGGGATTGGCGGAATTCAATCTGTAAAAGATGCCTTGGAGTTTTTTCTTGTTGGTGCGAGAGCGATACAGGTGGGTACAGCGAATTTTTATGATCCTGGGATTGGGGCTCGATTGGCGGATGAAATCCCTCAGTGGCTTCAACAGCATGGTATTAACGATCTTGATGATTGGATCGGATCACTGGAGGTATGAGAGAGTGGGAGACAGGTAGTGCAAGTGAAAGTGCAAGTGCAAGTGCGCGAGGAGAAGGGAAAAGGGAAGATGGGCAATGGCTTTCCGCAGTTCTTCACTCAACCTTGTCTTTTACTCAACCCCAACCCCAATCCCAACCTTATCTAGCAGATAGGAAGGAGCGCATGGCGATGGATGGTCGGATGAATCGCGTGATTGTAGCATTGGATGTGGAAACTGCGGACCAGGCGATGGGAATTGTGAGGGCCTGCAATGGTGTCATTTCTTTTTTCAAAGTGGGCAAACAACTTTTTACGGCAGAAGGGCCGGACGTGGTGCGCCGTATCAAAGAAACAGGAAACCGTGTTTTTCTGGATCTGAAATACCATGACATTCCCAATACGGTGGCTCACGCGACGGTCGAAGCAGTAAAGCTGGGTGCAGATATTGTTGATATCCACACTTCCGGTGGGTTCGAGATGATGAGAAAGACAATGGAATCAGTTGAGGAATACTGCGCCGGCCACCGGGTGTCGAAACCGGAAATTTTTGGCATTACAATTCTGACAAGCCTGGGCGACGCAGAGTTGGATCGTATCGGCTACGCTGGAACAACTCAGGACATGGTGGGCAGACTGGCGGCCCTGGGGCATGAGGCCGGAATCAACGGAGTTGTGTGCTCTCCCCTTGAAATTTCGCTGGTGAAGGAAACATGTGGAGACGGGTTCAAGACATTGACTCCTGGAATCCGCCCATTATTTGCCCAGTCTCTGGATGATCAGAAACGGGTTATGACGCCCCGAGATGCATTTGATGCCGGGACTGACTATATTGTAATGGGCCGGCCCATTACAAAGGCACAGAACATTGAGGAGGCATTGCAAAAACTTGAAGACGAAATCAGATGATCTGGCAGTTTTCACTCATTCCGTTATTCACCGGACAGTGGCGTTTTTT
Organism: Acidobacteria bacterium CG_4_9_14_3_um_filter_49_7; assembly: GCA_002789615.1. Lineage (GTDB taxonomy): Bacteria > Acidobacteriota > Holophagae > Thermotomaculales > Thermotomaculaceae > UM-FILTER-49-7. The sequence goes on from PFTO01000206.1 coordinate 22,181, forward strand.
ATCGTAGGTCTGGCAGTATTCTTTTACCTGAAACAATTTAAATTTGTATCCAGATTCTATCGGGATTTTCTTTCTCAGGCCCAGAACAGCATGCATTCACCAGCCTACATTCTGGCAGTCAAAACCAGCCTGATTTTAGGCTTGATTGCGGGCTTTCTCGTCGTGTGTCTTACGATCTATACTCTGGTGGATGTCTGGGGATTGAAAATAGTGGTGACCGAATGTTCCGTCATTGTTCTCAATACTCTGCTCCCATTCCCGGGCACAGGTGAGATGCCATGCTGTGAAATCGTGGAAGTGCGAAGAGGAACATTCCGTTTTCATCTGGCTGGCGAAAAATCGGTATTGAGTTTCAGTGGGGTGGATCGCATTGACCGTCTCTTTTTTCTAATTTCTGAATGCAAACGACGTTCCAGAAGCAAAGCGTGATTTGAGAATTTATTTTATGCAGTTGCAATTGGGTCCCAGTGGGCAGTCTTTCTGATCTGCCGCGGGAAGAGTTTTGGAAAAATGGATCATCTCACCTTCCCGGGAGTCCCGTGAGAATCCCATTTTTCTGAGATAGTGAGCATGGCTCTTGGTGCCAGCAGTTGCTTTCAACGTTGTGAATCCGCAATTTGGGAAAAAAGACTGCCTTTCTTCAAAAAGAAATCTCCCGATTTTAAAGTCCCGATATGCAGGTACAACAAAATCAAGCTT
>PFTO01000161.1:0-3069 GCA_002789615.1 Acidobacteria bacterium CG_4_9_14_3_um_filter_49_7
GATTAAGCTTCCCTTTTATCATTGGCGGCAGTCACGAGTATGGTCTCAGGGGTGGTACCCACAACGTGGCTGGGATTGCCGGATTTGGCGAAGCGGTACGGCTCCTCCAGGGAGAGGTTTCCGACAATGCCAGGCAGGTCTCAAGTCTTCGGTCTTCATTTCTGGATGTGATTTCGGAAAACCTGCCCCATGCAACGGTAATTGAAGGCAGCACAAACAGTCCCTATATCCTGGGATTGACAGTACCTGGAATCAAATCCGAAGTGGTGGTCCGCATGCTTTCGGAAAAAGGAATCTTCATTTCAGCTGGTTCGGCCTGTTCCAGCAGATCCAGTAATCACAACCGTACGGTCCAGGTTCTTGGACTGAACCCCGACGAGTTTCTTCGAATCTCTCTCTCTCCGTGGCTGAATGGGGAGGAAGTTGAGGCGGCGGCACACACGATCGCAGCTACCTGCACCGAATTTCTGCAGATGATGGGAAGCGACCCGAAGGGACCGCGTGACTTGTAACTTGTGATTGGTTTGGAATAGGGGGAAGAATGCCAAATCATTAGATTTTTCTGTCATTTATAATCCAACATTTGGCGCAGCGATCCACTGCACTCATTTGTTGAAAATATCTGAAAGTGCATCCTTCAGCGTAGGAAAGTGAAAGGTAAATCCTTCCTGGAGGGCCCGTTCCGGCATAACAATCTGCCCGGAGGTGAGAATTCGGGCAGCTTTACCAAAGATCAGTTTCAGAGCGAATTCCGGAATTGGCAGAAAATCTGGACGATGAAGGGTTCCGGCAAGTTCGCTGGTAAACCGATTGTTATCCACAGGGTTCAAGCTCACTGCGTTGTATACGCCGCTGCCGCCTTTTGTGGCTACAAAGAGAATCAATCGACAGAGATCCTCAATGTGAATCCAGGAAAAACCCTGCTTTCCATCTGCGATACGCCCGCCAAGGCCCAGTAGAAACGGGATGCGGACCTTTTTTATCAAACCCCCGTCTTTTCCCAGAACCACGCCGAGTCTCAGGATGGTGCACCGGACTTTCAATGCTGCTGCTTCCCGGGCAGCGCTTTCCCAGTCCTCACAGAGTGTAGCGAGAAAATCATGCTTAACCGTGAAACTGGATTCTGTCTGCTGGCGAAAATCCGGGTATAGTCCCACTGCAGATGCGGAAATGAGAATGGTAGGGCGAGAATTTGCTGTTTCCAGTGCGGCCACCAGTTTCCGAGTGGTTCCCACTCGGCTCTGTTCCAGTCGTTTCATGTGGTGCGGGGTCCATCTGGTAAGGATGGGTGATCCGGCCAGGTGGACAACTACGTCGGTACCGGCCAATTTATCCGCAAGCCTGTCTGTATCGCTGAAGTCATTCCGGATAATCGGCACAACCGTAAACTCGTTTTTCTCGAGAAATGACATCAGATTTGAGCCCACGAAACCCGAGGACCCGGTAATTGCAAATTTCATAACTATATTATAGCGCTGTAATGTCATCTTCGCAAATTTTTTGGCAAAGTGATGGGTGAAGGGTGATGGGTGACAAGATCAGGGAGTTGTTGATTTTCTGTCCATGATGTCCCTGAGGGGCATATGTATTGGGAACAGGGGGAAGAAAAAATGCAGGGCATTGGATTGGATCTCCCTGATTTTCTGAACGCATCACTTTTCACTTCTTTCTTTTGTTATAATCAGGCAAAGTTTTGTGAGACCGGGAGGGAAACATGGATTTTGATACGATTATTTTTGAAGAACGCGAAAATATTGCGATTATAACGATCAACCGGCCAAAGGTACTCAATGCACTGAACCAGATGGTACTGGATGAATTGGAAATGGTGATTGATACTATTGCGGCGAATCCGTCCGTTCAAGGGGCAGTGGTCACCGGATCCGGTGAAAAAGCCTTTGTGGCCGGGGCGGATATTTCTGAATTTAAAGGGATATCAGTGGAAGAAGCAAGGAAAATGTCCCGCCGGGGGCAGGAGCTTTTCGCCCGGTTGGAAGCTCTGCCCATTCCGGTTATTGCGGCGGTGAATGGCTTTGCTTTGGGCGGCGGCTTGGAACTGGCCATGTCCTGTACATTTCGATATGCGACACCGGACGCCAGAGTTGGCCAGCCGGAAGTGAAATTGGGATTGATACCGGGCTACGGCGGCACCCAGCGTCTCGCGCGCCTGGTGGGGCGATCCAAAGCCATGGAAATCTGCATGACAGCCCGGATGGTGAAGGCGGAAGAAGCGCTGAAAATTGGTATTATTGATCGAATTGTGGAAGAAGGTAATCTCGTGGACACGGCGGTGGAATCCATCCAGGCCATCCTTGTCAACGCACCCATTGCGGTTTCCTACTGCAAGCGGGCAGTGCTGGAAGGGCTGGAACTTCCCTTTGACGCAGCGGCGAAATTGGAAAGTCAGTTGTTCGGTCTCACCTTTGCTACAGAAGATAAGGATGAAGGCGTTTCCGCCTTTCTGGAAAAACGCCCGGCTGAATTTAAGGGCAGATGAAAAGAAGTGTTCTGTATTCAGTGTTCTGTGTTCTGACCGAAAAAAGACGGAAAAACGGAAAGGGGAACGGAAAACATCTTTTTCCCTTTCTTTCACACACTAGCACTTCCACATGCACTGTTCAGAAGGAGATTGGATGAACAACCAGGCTGGAAATGGAAAGGTAAAAGGGATAACAAAGCACTCAACGGCGGTGCTGTCGCTGGCAGCGCTGGGGGTTGTGTTCGGGGACATCGGTACCAGCCCGCTATATGCGTTGCGGGAATGTTTTTATGGGGACTATGCAGTGGGCGTCAGCAGGGCCAATATTTTTGGAGTACTGTCCCTGATGTTCTGGTCCCTGATTCTGGTTGTCACATTGAAGTATTTGACATTTATAATGCGTGCCGACAACAACGGCGAAGGTGGCGTCATCGCCTTGACCTCCCTTATCAACCGTCTCAAAGGTGTGGCGCGCCCTGTATATCTGGTGGCGCTTGGGCTGTTTGCGGCCTCGTTGCTGTACGGCGATGGAATGGTGACACCGGCAATTTCCGTACTCAGTGCCCTTGAGGGTCTGGACCTGTTGACCC
>PFTO01000161.1:3085-4688 GCA_002789615.1 Acidobacteria bacterium CG_4_9_14_3_um_filter_49_7
CCGGCCTTTTCCTGATTCAAAGCCGGGGAACCGCCAGGGTAGGCGGTCTGTTTGGACCTGTTGTACTGATATGGTTTGTGACACTGGCAACACTGGGCCTGGCACAGGTAATACAATATCCTGTTATTTTTGGGGCGCTTTCTCCCCACTGGGGAGTTCATTTTCTGTTTCACAACGGCAGTCATGGGTTTCTGGTTCTGGGCGCGGTTTTTCTGGTGGTAACCGGTGCAGAGGCACTTTATGCAGACATGGGACATTTCGGTGCCTTTCCAATCCGGTTCGTGTGGTATGCACTGGTATTGCCAGCACTGGTTCTGAACTACTTCGGGCAGGGGGCACTGCTTCTCACACACCCGGAGCACGCCCATCAGATTTTCTTTTCCATGGTACCTTCCTGGGGAAGGGTTCCAATCCTGATTCTGGCAACCCTCGCGACGATCATTGCTTCCCAGGCAGTCATAACCGGAGCATTTTCGCTAACATATCAGGCGATCCACCTGGGATTTCTGCCGCGTTTGAAGGTGGTTCATACATCGGCAAAGCAAAAGGGGCAGATCTATGTGCCGGCGGTTAACTGGATCCTGATGATTGCAACCATAACGCTGGTCATCGGATTCGAATCCTCCAGCAAACTGGCTGCCGCCTACGGCGTGGCAGTTACTTCCACCATGCTGATAACCACTCTGTTGTTTTACGTGGTTGCCCGAAACCGCTGGCATTGGAAAAAATGGCAGGCGATGGGTCTGTGCGCTCTTTTCCTCATGGCGGACCTGGCATTTTTCGGCGCAAACATCGTAAAAATTCTCCACGGTGCATGGTTTCCGCTGGCTGTGGGTTTCGTTGTGTATATTATGCTGATTACCTGGAAGAAAGGTCGGAAACTTCTTGCCGGTGAATTGAAAAAAACAGCGGTCACACTGGAACAGTTCCTGGATAGCGAGACGGTGAAGACTGCTGTCCGGGTACGGGGGCAGGCTCTATTCCTCGCCGGGACGCCGGGTATCGTTCCCCATTCCCTGATTCACAACGTGGAGCATAACCACGTATTGCATAACCAGATCGTGCTGCTCCATTTCCGCACACTGGATGTGCCCAGGGTCCCAAATGATGAAAAAATTGAGCTGGAACGTCTGGGTGGCGGATTTTCCCAAGCCATGATCCACTTTGGTTTTAGTGAAAGTCCAAGCTTTGACAATCTGTTGTCCCTTCTCCGGGGACAGGGCCTGGAACTCAACGAAGAAGAAATCAGCGTCTTCATGGGTCGCCAGAAGCTCATTGTCACCAAAAATCCGGGCATGTCCAGCTGGCGCAAACACCTCTTCGTCAAACTGGCCGAAAGCGCCCAGGACGCCGCCCTCTTCTTCAATATCCCCGCAGACAAAATCATTGAAGTGGGCGTACCGCTGGAACTCTGAGAGTGCCGCACTGCGGCATAGGTTGAGTCCGGAAAAGGGAACCTTGCATCCTTCTCAGTTCTGAAATTCTTTCATCCTTGCTGCGTAGTTGGAGAGGGCCTCGTTCACGAGATAGTGGACAGTACCTTCGGTCTGGAGGTCCCCGGCGGGAATGCCGGTGAGGAGCTCAATACCCTCGTCAATGGTAT
>PFTO01000161.1:4710-5303 GCA_002789615.1 Acidobacteria bacterium CG_4_9_14_3_um_filter_49_7
GCCCCGGTTGACTGCGTCAATGATGGAGCGGCAGAGGTTGAGATTTTTCACGTTGCTGGCCGGTAACATGACACCCTGGGTGCCGGTGATTCCCTTTTCCTTACATACCCGGTAGTAGCCTTCGATTTTCTGGTTCAGACCACCCACGGGCTGGATTTCACCATACTGGTTGACGGAACCGGTAACGGCGATTTCCTGGCGAATGGGAATGTTGGCTATGGCGGAGAGGAGGGCGTAGAGTTCGGTGGATGATGCGGAATCGCCGTCTACTCCTCCGTAGGACTGCTCAAAGCAGATGGTGGCGTTGATGGAGAGCGGGAAGTTGTGTCCGTATGTACCCTGGATGTATCCCGTCAGAATCAATACGCCTTTGTCATGGATGTTCCCGGACATTTCGGCTTCCCGTTCGATGTTGACAATGCCGTCACTGCCCAGCGAGACCCGGGCGGTGATCCGGCTGGGGGTACCGAATGCGTAGAACTCGTAGTCATGGACCGCAAGTCCGTTGACCTGGCCGACTTTTCCCCCTTGGGTGTCAATGAGGATGGTGCCTTCCCTGTAGAACTCAATGGAACGCTCTTCCAGGAGGTTGA
>PFTO01000161.1:5372-8267 GCA_002789615.1 Acidobacteria bacterium CG_4_9_14_3_um_filter_49_7
TGGCTGTGAAACTGGCTTCCCGCATGATGTCGGCAATGAGGTGAAATCGAGCTGTGAGCTTTTCCCGGTGATCCGCCATCCGCACCGATTTGTTGAGCAGGGCAGCTGCAGCATCGGCAGTGAAGGGCAGCAGTTTTTCGTCGTCACATATTTTTTTCAGCACGGTCAGATAGTCCCGGACATTGTCGTCATTGATGGCAATGTCTACGTTGAATTCAGACAGTACCTTAAAAATCTTCTTGAATTCATCATCTTTGCTATAGAGTGTGTAGTAGACGCCTTCATCCCCCAGAATGATGACTTTTACGCGGATCGGCACCGGGGCGGGTTTCAGAGTGATGGAATGGAGGATATCCTCTGTTTCCCGTTCGATCTGCAGAAATTTGTGTTTCAGTGTCCGTTTCAGTTTGGACCAGACGCTGCCGCCGGTCTGGAAGAGATCTTTAGCGTTGACTACCAGGTACCCCCCGTTGGCCTTCAGGAGTGACCCGGGCCGTATTTCAAGAAAAGTGGCGGTCTTCCGTCCCTGAATGTCACTGGCAGTGTCAATGGTGCCGAAGAGGTTGGCTCCGGTTGGAGTTCGTTCCATGACGACTGGTGCGCCGGTAAGGCCTCCATTGTCCACTGCAACGTTTACTGAAAGCTCCGGAAAAAGATTTTCCGGCGAAGTATCGCTGTTGATGGCTTCAAGAAAAGGGTAAATCCTTTCTTTTATGTGTTCTGTAACGGTGTTCAGGTAAGCGGAAAGATCAGACTGTACCTGCTGCTGCACCCGCTTGAAGGAACGTTCCACGATGGGGAGGACAGTTTTCACGTTGTAGGAGAGAAGCTGATTGTTGAGAGAGGTTTTTTCCCGTTCCAGCTCCAGTGCGATACCGTTGAATTTTTCCAGGAGACTGTCCCGGAGATCCATGAGCTTGTGCATGTCTTTTTCCGAAATCTTTCCTGCTGCGGCCAGCGTCCGAACATCATCCATTGACACGACCTTATCCTCTATCACCGGGAGGACATCGGTCTGCAACGTGTCCCCGGCCCGCTGCTGAATCAGCTTGAAATCTTGTGCGGCCGCTTCTTTCTCAAATTCAATCAGCATGTCATTTTCTTTTGAGGAAACGGAGGCAATAATTCGTTTGGTTTCTTCTTTGTAGTGGACGTCTTCGAAGATTTTGGGTATGTGTTCCTTCATCTCCTTGACAGAGTCCCGAAGGGCTGTCGCGAACACCTTCCCTTTCCCGGGAGGGAGAAAGAGAGCCGTGGGCAGGATCGGGTCTGCAAAATTATGGACAAAGCAGATGTCAGGAGGGGTGGATTCTTTGGCTGAAAATTCTTCCAGCATGGACTGGAGAGTGGTCATTCGACCGGTTCCGGACACGCCGGTAACGAAGATGTTGTAACCATCATGTTTGATGGAAAGTCCGAATTTAAGAGCTTCAACCGCCTTGGGCTGGCCAACGATGCCGGTCGCAGGCTTGATATCGTCCGTGGATTTGAAATCCAATCCTTTGCCAGAATATCGAAATTCCAGATCTGGTGCGGTCAGCTCCCTCATGTCCATGCCTCCTTGTCCTCAGTTTACAGAGATGCCGGCACCGATTGCCAGCATTCGTTCCAGCGGGATTATCGCCTTTGTTGCAGTGACCGGATCCACGTCCACTGCATGCTTCCCGGTTTCAATTGCTTCCAGCACCAATTCCAACGTAACTTTCTTCATGTTGCGGCAGACCAGTTTCGGAGAAGCCAGGATGAATTGTTTGTCCGGAACGGCTTTTTTTAACGGGTGCAGCATGCCTTCTTCCGTGACAATAATGACAATATTTCCCGGAGCTTTCCGGGATTCCGGAATCATTCTGGAAGTGGAGCAAACTACGTCTGCAATTCCCACTACATCCGGCTGGCATTCCGGGTGGGCGATCACCAGCGCGTCTTCATGTACCGCCTTAATCTGTAGGATTTCTTCCACCGATACCCGCTGGTGTGTGATACAGTGTCCGTCCCAGAGCAGCAGCCTTTTCTTTGTATGTTGCTGTACAAAATGTCCCAGATTGGCATCCGGGGCAAAAATCACTGTTTCAGAATCAACGACGTTCACCACCTTGACTGCATTGGCTGACGTACAGCAATAATCGCTTTCCGCCTTCACTGCAGCACTGGAATTGATGTATGTGACCACTGGAATTCCGGGATTTTCCGCTTTCAACAACCGCAATCCTTCTGCGGTAATCGTATCCGCCAGTGGGCAACCCGCGTCTATGGCCGGCAGGAGGACTGTTTTTTCCGGTGCCAGAATCTTGCATGATTCGGCCATAAAATGGACGCCGCAGAATACAACCGTATCCTGTTCCAGATGTTTCGCCTTCAGTGCCAGTTCAAAGGAATCTCCAACAATATCGGCGACGTCCTGAACCTCCGGGCGCTGGTAATTGTGGGCCAGAATAATGACTCCTTTTTCCCGTTTGAGTTTGAGAATCTGCTTTGAAATTTGCGCTGTCATAAATTTACTCCAGTATCGTATTATCAATGAGCCGGGTCTGTCCGAAATAGACGGCCAGGGCCAGTATGGCCCGGTCGGTCACATTTTTGAGTGGCGCAAGAGTCAGGTAATCTACCAGTTCAACGTAATCAATTATTGCAAGCGGTTGTTTCTGAATTTCCTTTTCAGCTTTGGTGAGTAACACGGCCGCTTCCCGCTCTCCATCTTTGAAATGGCTTTCCACAAGTCGAATCGCCCTTGAAAGGCAGACTGCCGCTTCCCGCTCATCCGGACTCAGGTAGACGTTTCGGGAAGACATGGCAAGGCCGTCTTTTTCACGGACAATGGGTTCGATGTGCATCCGGATGGGCAGGTGAAAATCCGCAGTCATCTGTTCCAGAATCCTCGCCTGCTGAATGTCTTTC
>PFTO01000067.1 GCA_002789615.1 Acidobacteria bacterium CG_4_9_14_3_um_filter_49_7
CTAAGTTTGAGTTTGAGTTTGAGTTTGAGTCGGATAAGATATGGAAAAGGCAGGTTACAAAAAATCAGGAAGTGGTCTTCTTCATCCTTTTCCTAACTCATCACTCATCACAGTGCCAAAGGCACGACATCACGGATCACTCTCCCTTCCCTTCTACTCAACCTTTCCCAACTCATCCGATTCATTTCGATCCCTGCCGAACACGTACGCAACCAGCACGCCCAACAGGTAGAGAATCAGCATGGGCAACGCAAAAACGGTCTGGGTAACTGGATCGCCGGATGGGGTGATTACGGCGGCAATAATGAATATGATGACAATGGCATACTTGAATTTCTTCAATAAAAAAACATGATCCACCAGCCCCATCAACGCAAGAAAGAGAATGAGAATGGGTGTTTCAAATACCAGCCCCATACCCAGGATCACAGTGGTGGTCAATGAGATGTACTTGTCCATGGTCAGCACGGGCACAAGCCCCTTGGCTTCTTGAAGAAAGAATGAAATCATATATTTGAGCCCAATGGTGTACCCGAAATATCCCCCCGCAAGAAAGAGCAGCGTGGAAAAGAGAATAAATGGAACCGCATATTTCTTTTCCTCTTTGTAGAGGGCCGGGGAAATGAAAAGCCATACCTGATGCAGCACAAAGGGAGATGCGACGAAAATTCCCACATAGAATGATAATCGCAGGTAGGTGAAAAAGGGCTCACTGAGGGTGTGAAAGGCAAAGACGTTGGGGTATTGTTTTGGCGCAATGTTAAGTAGCGGAAGGGCCACAATATGGAATAGTTGTTTGTGGAACCCGTAACAGGCAACGAAACCCAGAAAGAGAAACAACAGGGAATAGATCAGCCGCTTCCGAAGATCAGCGAGATGGCTGAAAAAAGAAGTCAGTTCTTCATTCATCGATTTCTTCCTCCGTTTCTTTCCCTTCAGTGGCTGGAGTCGCTTCGTCAGCAACGGATGCTGGCTCTTTTTCCGCCTGTTTCATCTTTTTTCCCTCAATCTCCTTCAGTTTTTCCTTTTTTCTGCGTGCCACTTCGTCCGGGGGAAGAACAATACTGCGAACATTGCGCCGCACTTCCGCTGGAAGATCCAGAGTTGTTTTGATTTCATCTATATCCATTTCCCGTTGAATTGTTTCTGTCAATTCAGTGGTGGTGCGCTTCAGATCCCGGGCAAGCTTCCCGACTGTCCGGACTACTGATGGTAATTTTTCGGGTCCGAAAACGATGAGAGTAATGACAAAAATCAATACCAGTTCACCGATGCCCATTCCAAACATGAAGGCGCCTCCTGCGAACAGGTGATTTATTCTGTTTCTTTGTTTTCTTTTTCTTTAGACGGTTCGCTTTCTTCCGGTTCCTGTACGGCCTTTCGGAAGCTTTTTAGTGCTTTTCCCATTCCCTCCGCCAGCTGTGGAAGTTTCTTGCCACCAAAAAGGAGTAGAAGTACAAGAAAAATAAGGAGAATCTCACCAATTCCAAAGTTACCCATCCGGCACCTCCCTTCGGTTTAAAATCCAACTTATTGTAGCACAGTCTGGCCGAGTGGAACTGTGTGTGCCCGTGAAAAAGGGAATTGAGGGGAGTGGTAATTGGGCGGGATGGCTTGTGGAAGACTGAGTAAATTAGTGTCGGTTTCTCTGTTTTTTCTCTTGTTACCCGGCATCCAGCATCTATCATCGAACACCCGGCGCAAAGCGCCGTGCGTATATTCATTGACAAATGGTCCTGAATTCAAGACAATCACAGGGATGAAAAATGTGCATCTTTGAAACGACGTAAGGAAGGGGAATCCATGAAGAAATTGTTTGCCTTATTGTTTTTCGGAATTCTGGTTACGGGGACGGGCTTTGCCCAGACATTGGAAAGAGTCGGAGAATGGGGCTCGCCTGCCTATAATCGCATAGTAAAAATACAGAACATGGCCTATATGCTCTCCGAAGATGGCTGGCTTGATGTTGTGGATGTTGCAGACCCGACAAACCCTGATCTGGTAACCCGGCTTCATTTTGATGGGAAACCCAAGCGCCTGCTCCTGAACGGTGACGTGGCCTACCTTGCGGCAGGCTGGAGTGGGTTGTACGTGCTCGATCTCAGTACACCGGAAGTCCCGGTGGTTACCGCTCACCTGGACATTGGGGCCGACACAACATGCATGGCAATCACTGGAAATTATCTCTACGTGGGGACCCGTCTTCAGGGAATTGCTATTATGGATATCACGGATCCGGCCTCGCCGGTGCTGGACCACCGATACGGCGTTGATGAAGATACAACTATTTTTGTAACCAGCATTATCTTTGATGAGACCCACGCATATGTACTGGATAATCAGGGAGGTTTGTACATACTGGATGTAACAGATCCACTGGCTCCGGACGCAACTTTTCGTCTCTCCATTGGAGTCTCAAGCTACGGAGCTGTGCTGACCGGCACCACCCTGGTCATAGCGGCTGGGATTAATGGCGTGCATCTCATTGATGTTTCAGATCCTGCCGCTCCGACACTGGCGGGGACATTCACTTCCCAGAGCTTTGATCTGGATGGCGATGGTACGACGGATGTTACTTATTCTATTTCTTATGTTCATCAGGTCTTTGTTGAGGGCACTACCCTTGTTGCCGCTGACGGGGACAAGGGATTTGATATTCTGGACATATCCGATCCCACTACTCCTTCGCTGACTGTTCAGAGCACAACACCCAGCGACACGGAGGGGGTTTTTCTGGAAGGAAACACACTCTATCTTGCGGAAACCGTTGGCGGATTAGCGGTATATGACATTTCAGATGCCACTGCCCCTGTTTCAACAGGCGGATACCAGCAGGCAGGCTATGTCAGTGACGTGGCTCCTTCACCCGGATATATTTACCTGGCTGATGCTTACCAGGGCATCCGCAGCCTCAACGCAGACAACCTGGCAGACCTGCAGAATGCGGGGATGACATCCACATCAGGCATGCCGATGGAGATTGAGGTGAGAGGCAATCGATTGTACTCCGCTGCTCTGGATAAAGGACTGACCGTTATGGATATCAGTGATCCCACAACCCCGCTGGAAATGGCTTCCATCCCGCTGGATGGCATGACATTCAACCTGGCCTCATACAGCGGTGGCCTGATTGCTTCAAGTGAATGGGGCGGCGTTTCGATTGTCAGTCTGGATGATCCGGACAATCCGGTTGAGATTGGGTACTACCAGTCTTCCGGATTTGTGTATGACGCGGCATCAGAGGATGATCAACTTATCCTGGCGACAGGGTTTTCGGGGATAGAGTTGCTCTCCTTGAGCGATCCTGCCAACCCCGAGTTTCAGGGAAGACTGAATACAGACGGTGTAGTGGTCAGTGTGACTCTACAGGGCCAAACTGCGTACGTGGCGGACCTCTTTGCCGGTCTTTTTGTGGTAGACATCAGCAATCCAGCCTCTCCGCTGATTGTGGCAACGTTACCGGATGAGACCGCAATTTCCGACATGACGATCGGCAACGGATTTTTGTATGCGGCAAGGGGCAAAAATGGAATGGACAAACTTGACATTCACACGCCTCAATCTCCTGTTCTGGTTGAAAATGTCCCCACTTCCGGCTCCGTTCGCAGGGTTCGACTGGACCTCCCTTATATTTACCTTGCTGATCGGGACAGCGGTCGGGTAATTGTCCTGAAAGAAAACGCATCCACAAAACTGGGAATTCCTCATATTGCTTCCGGTACCGGCTGGGACAATGGCGTTACGCTGACCAACTCGGCACAAACAGATGGCGTCGCGTTGGTAACGACTTACCGGGACACCGTCCCTGTATTCTCCAGGCGCGTTATCGTTCCGGCATCCAGCTCTCTAAGTATGAAGGCACTGACAGGCACTTGCGGAACAGTGGAGTTCTGGTCGCCCGATATGAGAGCAACAGAAACCATTGCTGCAACGGCGTCAAACAACCAGGCCACTTTCCCTCTGACTCAATTGGAACCATTGGAAATCACTGTTGCCATTCCTGACAACCCGGATACGGCATGGAAAGGTCTGGTGCTGATGAATGGTGGCGAAGACAATGCTCAACTCACTGCCAATGCCTGGAGTAGTGAAGGGACCCTGGTTGCCACAAAGACGATAACTCTTGGAAGTCACTACCGCAAGGCGTGGCTCCTGGGTGATCTTTTCGGAGACGCTAACCCTGGAGAAATCACAGCTGTTACAGTCACTTCCCCGGCACCTGTCAGTGGTCTCTCCATATCCGGAAAGACTGACGGTACGATGGAAGCAACTGTCGGCAGAAATTAACTGTCGAACCGGCACAGATTGATTGACACGATACCGGAGCTTCTCTATAATCTCTTTCACCGGGCGGGCATAGCTCAGTTGGCAGAGCGCGAGCTTCCCAAGCTTGAGGTCGCGGGTTCGACCCCCGTTGCCCGCTCCATTTTTCGCACCTGATATCGTTTCTCAGGATTTTCCCCGATTCCACAGTATCGGATGCCATGTTATAATGACGGGGAAATTGAATCCCGGCGGGGGCATAAAATGATCGCGGAATTTTCCATCGTTCCGTTTACCGGAAGAGAATCCCTATCCGCCCATGTGGCACATATTCACCGCATTGTACAAGAAAGCGGGCTTTCATTCCGCCTGACCCCAATGGGAACCATTATTGAAGGACAACCCCGCGCAGTGTTTGATCTGATTTATACGTGTCATATGGAGATGAAAGGACATGCAAACCGGGTGTTCACTCGAATCAGCATTGACGACAGAGGGGATGATTTGAACCGGATGGACAAGAAAATAGCCGCAGTACAGGAAAAACTCAATGACTGAACCGGAAGAACAGATTATCGCTGAGTCAAAGGTGGAAGAAGAGACCAAACCTCCAAAAAGACACGATGGACTGGGTGAAATCAAAGAACTGAGACGAATGCGCCAGCGACGGTTCTGGCGGAAATGGCTCCTCTATGCGGGGGCCCCTGCCCTGATACTGATCTTAATGCTTGTGGGTGGCCACTTGACCGGCAATTACATCCTTAAAACCGGTCAAGACCACACTCTGATGGATAAGCTCCGGAAATTCAGACCCCGGTTGATCACAAAGGTTTATGACATCCACGGCAGAATTATTGGAACTTTTTCCCGTGAAAAACGAGAGTTGATTACCTACGATGAAATCCCCGAAACTTTTGTGCAAGCC
>PFTO01000090.1 GCA_002789615.1 Acidobacteria bacterium CG_4_9_14_3_um_filter_49_7
CCCAGGGTGACAGTCCGAAGAAGAAACGTTCCAAGATGCTGATTTTTCTTTTCGTTTTTCTGCTTCTTATCGGGGGAGCTTTTGCCGCTTATTTCTTCACCAATGGTGAGATTCTGAATAAACTGAATGCAGAGGGCATTCGAAAGGTGTTTGCATTTAAAGTGACAGCTAATCTGTCTGTCGAATCCACACCAAGTGGGGCTCAGGTTCTTCTGGATAGTCAACCCAAAGGAGTGACGCCACTCAAACTGATGGTTACCGGAGAAGAAGGTGAGCAGCATAGCATTCAGTTGAAGAAGGACGGATATGAAACAGTGACGGATACCTTTTATGTGTCCGCATCAACTAAGTTGAACCCCTATATCCTTAAATCAAATCTACAGGAAATGCAATTGGTAACGGAACCCGCCCTCTGTGATGTCTCTGTGGATGGGAGAGCCCCTGTGAAGCCCAGCGAGGGGCCGATTCTCCTGGAAAAAACATCTCCCCACAAACTGGTTGTTTCCGCCAATGGATACCAGTCCAGAACGATTGATCTGGCTGCAGGGGAAGTGGTTACAGACAAGATCGTATTAACCCCGATTCCGAAGCCGGGTTTTCTGAAACTGAAAGGTGAGTTTCCGGTTTCGGTGACTGTGGTTCATAGGGGAAATCCGATTTTGAGAAAGACAGTCCGGCCGGGTGAAAATCTGCAACTTGACGCCGGGAGTTACACCCTGAATCTTTCTTCTGAAAAGGTGTTCTATCGGGATTCAGTACGCGAAGATGTGCTGGCCCAGCAAACGACGGTATTGCAGATTCCACCGCTGGGCCTGATAAAGAAAATAACAGTTAAGGGCGGTTGGGCAGATTGTTCGATTGATGGTATTGATGCAGGTCCAACCCCGATAGGTGAGTTTAAAATTGTGACAGGGAAACACCATTTCAAACTGGTGGGGCCAGGTGGCAAAACAAAGGAATTTGATCGGGATGTTACGGTCACGATTCCATTGACTATTGAGGAGCGTCTGCGATGAAAACTCTCCTTTTCTTTCTGTTGATCGGGAGCCTGACCAGTCCCAACGACCAGAGACTGTACGAAAGTGGTCTGGCATTTGAAGCAAATCAGAACTATGAGCAGGCCATGCGGGAGTTTCAGCTGTTGCTGGAACAATACCCGAAGTCTGCTTATGCGGATGACGCGTTGCTGGAAATCGGCCGCTACCATTTCAAGCAGGGGAATACTGAAAAAGCAAAGGAATTTCTCAATCGGATTGTGTCAGACTACGGCAAGAGTGACAGTTCGGATAATGCGTATCTTCTCCTTGGACGCATTCAGCTGAAAGACGGACATGAGGACGATGCATACAATACATTTTTCCACCTGAAGGGGGCTTTCCCGGAATCTGATGTGCTGGACGAGGATTATTTTTATCTTTCCATTATTTCGAGCCGGCGTGGACAGTTCAAAAAGGCACTCTACTTTCTTTCTCAGATTTACACGCGTTTTTCAGAGAGTCCAGTATTTCTGGATTCCCTTTTCCAGGCAGCTTACTGCTATTACCGGATCGGGGAGCCACAGGAGGCCCTGAAAATGATCTCGGCAGTCAATGAGGAAGGAAAAGGAAAGGTGAATCTGAAGGCAGAAGATTACACGCGGACTTTGTTGCGATTTTTCCTGAAGCGTCATTACAGTCATGCAAAACAATACTTTCAAATGGATAATCCCTCATTGCTTGAAACAGGTGAGGCGGGTGACCTCTATGTAGAGGCAAAAAAGGAACGTTTCATCCAGACGATTTCTCCGGGCCAGACCCGCAGATCGAACACACCGGGTGATGTTCGTGCATTGTACTTCCAGAAGGGAGCTGGACTGTGGGTCAGCACTGGCGATCAGCTGATTAGTCCATCCGGTTCTGTTCGACTGGTGGCTGAAGGGGACCCGCTGGGGGACATCACTTCATTTTTTATCACCAATAGCGGTGAAATCTGGGCTTTTGACAAAAAAACAGGTATAACCTACGTATTTTCGAAAGAACATAAGCTCATCCGTAAGCTGGTAATGGGAGACGTAGATTTTATCAAGATTCGTCGGGACGGACTGATTTTTATAGTAAAAAACAATCGTAAAACAATGGAAATAAGAACCCTTGAGGGGCATACCATTAAGCAGTTCAATAATTTTGATAAGATTGTGGATGTGGCATTTGATCCGCTGGATAACATTTGCCTTCTGACTGACAAAGGGCGATCTCTAGACATATTGACCAGCGATTTCCACGTATTTCAATCTACACAATTGCAAAGTATTACCCACAGTAGCAGCCGATACAACCATCTGGCTGTGGACAGGGGAAGCAATATCTTTCTCTCAGCCTCAAGGGAAAAAGAGATTTTGAAGGTGTACTGATGAAGAAACTAATTATTTTTCTGCTGCTTATAACGGTTCCCATTTTTGCTTTTGATGTAGCATCCGTCTTTCATGACAACGTACAGATTTTTCAAGATTCTGACAACCCCAGCAATGCAATCAATGGTTTCCAGGACATTGTAAGCGCGTATGACCTTGGTGAAATCAAAGGACCGGATGCATTTAATTACTATCTCCAGAGTATGGAATACCTGATTGTTCTGTACTCCAACAAAGGAGACACAAAGACGGTTCATACTTTGTTTGAAAAAATTATCCGTTCCGATCCCGGTCACCAACTCGATAAACTCTTCATTTCACCAAGAATTGTCCAGGATTTTAAAAGCCAGCGAAATCAGATGGTGGGCTACCTCAAAATCGAATGCCCGGTTCCCAATCCGGATGTTTCTGCAGGGACGCTAAAACTGACCCCCAATTCAAATGGGCTTTACGCAACGCTGGCGGGAGATCTTACTCTCAGAATTGGAAAAGAAAACTATGAACCTGTGAATCGCAATGTCACCGTCTCTGTGGGGAAGACAGTGGATGTCAAAGTGGAACTGATTCGCACTCTGGCTTCGGTAACAGTTTTGACCGACCCAACCGGGGCCCAGGTATTTATGGACGGAGTGCTCATGGGAGAGACATCTGGAAGCGTGCCGGTGGATTACGTAAAGGATCATGGAGAAACGATTCGGGAATTGGGGTTGAATCCATCAACTCTATCCAATTATTTTGTGATTAACAGAGTGGAGTCGGGAGACCATGTACTGGAGCTGAAAAAAGACTGCTACAAACCGGTTCGTCTAACACTTCCGAAGTTGGAGAAACGGGATTACCAGTTTAAACCGGTTCAGTTGGAACGCAGTATCGGATATCTCATCGTGGAAGCGGGTGCCGATGACCAGGCCGGTGATCTTTTCGTGGACAGCCGGAGGGTGGGGTCTCTACCCGTTCGTGACCTGGAAGTCTGTTCCGGGGAACATCTGCTGAAGGTAGCGTTCGAGAACGGTACGTTTATCAAGAAATTGAAAGTGGAGGAGGGGGAGCACCGCGTTGTAAAAGCTGTCCCGAAGCCGACTCTTCTTTTTGCTGGGATTAAGTCACTGGACAGCAATTTGTCCATAGTCCAACAGGTTAAAAAGAGTCTGGAACAGCAGTTTCAAAAAATCCCGTTTTACAATTCTCAGACTGACGATTCCTATATTTCCGCTATTGACGGCTTGCTGGAGAGAGACCGAAAAGTAATCGGAAACATACGGAAAGATTATGGTCAGGCTCTGATTGTTTTTGGAGTTGAAAAACGAGTAAAACTTAAGAGATACATAGACATTTCCGTGCTGAATACGGAATTGTACCATGAGGAGAAATTTACGTTGGATCCGGCCAATCCGACATCCGAAGAGCGATTTGTCCATGCAATATCCAACATGCCGAGACTCGTGGAGGACACAGCAGGGGTTGCTGTTATCAGGGATCCGGACCGTAGCCTTCCGGTTGTAATCTCTTCTTCGGTGGAGACTGTCCAGGAGGGAGACATCGTGGTCTCGGTGAACGGGAAAGAATGCGCTGATGAAGCCTCTTTTCACAAGGCGCTTGTAGTTCCGGAAACAAAATTACTGTTGGAACGGGCCGGTGCCTCTCTGGAAGTCGTGGTTAAAGTGGAGGTCACTCCGGTGGTCATGCGTCAGAACCTCAATTCTCTTTCTTATAATTCAGCCTATCTATATTTCTTATCAAAGATTCAATTCCCCGGTACGGATGTCCAGAAAGCGGGTGCTCAGCTGAATCTGGCCATGTGTAACTTGCGGTTCAGACAGTTCGAACAGGCATTCGATACCTTGTCGATGATTCAGTTGCCAGACCGCCCGGGAATTTCTGCAGGTACCGTTCTCTACCTCAAAGGGGTTTGCTACAAAGAAATCGGATCATGGATTGATCTGCAGACTCTTTATAAGAATTATCATTTCAACGAAGGCGCTACGGTAATCAACTCCAGGGGTCTCCGGGTTCGTTCTTTAATTGATTTCACATTTGAATACCTTCGCAAGCAATGAGAAATGCACTGATCTTATTGATTGAAACTCCCGGATCCACGCTTTCCGAGAATACACTGGGAGTGGATATCCCACTGGAACTGGCCCGGAATCTCTGTGACTATTTTACAGAGTTGTCCATCTCAGAGCTGTACCCCGTATATGATGGGTATGATTTCTTTCTCCTGAGCTATACCCCTGAGGAGGCAATCCGACTGCAGAAGCGCATAGGAGACAGCTTCCGTTTCCTTGCCAGCAGCGGGGAAACGCAGTTGCTATTTCTCCTCGAGGCGGCATCCAGGCTCGAAGAATATGACCGCGTCATCTTTCTCAAGTCCAATGTGACTGACCTTTCTGAGGAGATTCTTATCAGCTTCTTTGAGAGGATGAATGAATTCGATCTTCTGTTCGGTCCGTCGGGCCCGTCATTTTACCTTTTGGGACTTCACCGCAACGATCTCGCCTGTGCGGCAGCCCTGAAGGGACTGGGCCAGGAGGAAATTGACAATTATGAAGTAGAAAGTACACGGAATGCTTTTCACCTGCCAGAACGGCCGGCAGCGGAAACAATCGAATCGCTAACGCGGTTGCGGGAAGATCTGCCAGCGGAATCCGGATTGGCCCGGAAAATTGACGATACAATTATTCAGGCTACTGCGGCGGACGGGCTGGGGGAATGAGTCGGGCGTTATGAGTGGGCGTGGGCGGCAGAACGTGCAAGAAAACTGAATCCCTTTTTCAAAGTTCCCTCTTTACTATAACTTAAACGTAGACGTAAGCTCATCTTTTATTCACACGGGTTGACTTATCGGGTATTTCAGAGATAATGGTCACGGCATGAAGAAGACACTGAAGAAATGGCTTGAATCGATAAAGACTGAATTATTCAATCCCTTGCGGACACCGGAGATGAAAGCATTTTCGGTGGCACTGGGAACCTTCATTGCGTTCAGTCCCTTCATGGGTTTTCATTTTATTATGGCGTTTACACTGGCCGCTCTCTACAAACCACTGGACAAAGTCCTGCTTGTTGGTTTCACAATGGTGAATAACTGGTGGACCATGGTTCCGATTTACGGCCTTGGACTGTGGGTCGGCGGGATGTTGACAGGGGTTTCAGGATTCACTGTTACCGGGATACAGTGGGAAATGTTCAGCCTGCGAAACTTCTTTAATGGAAGCGCCTTTTCATATATCGGACACACGTTGAGGCCGATGCTGCTTCCTTTCATCGTGGGCAATATGGTGACGTCAGTTATCGCGGCCGTTCTGGCTTTTTTTGTGGTCCGAGCTCTCCTAAAAAAAAAGAACAGGGGCATGAAAATATATGAAGAACGCAACATTTCTGGAATTGAAAACAAATCAAAGGAATCAACTGCTTGACATCATGCCGCAGATTGGTTCGTTTCTTCGGGAACATCAAGCCGTCGATGGCGTTCTGGTGATCTTTGTCCCCCACACCACTGCAGCAGTAACCATCAATGAAAATGCCGATCCTGATGTAAAGAATGACATTTTGTCATATCTGTCTCGATTGATTCCGGCTGATGCCGGATTTCGGCACATGGAAGGAAATTCGGATGCCCATATCAAGAGTTCCCTTGTGTCTCCCTCTCTCAGTATTCTTGTTTCTGGTGGAAAAGTGGTGTTGGGAACCTGGCAATCGGTTTTTTTCTGTGAATTTGACGGTCCGCGGACCCGGAAACTCTACCTGAAATACATTCCAGACTTGGCGTAGCGCCTGTCAGGTGCTGTGGATGGTGTATCGAGGATGGCGGATGGTTTGGGAGAGACGAGAGGAAAACCAGACAATGCCAGCGCGGTTTTGTCATGGTGAACTGTAATTTGTGACTGGTGGGAAAGACAGGGAGATGCCAGTCTCATGATTTCACTCAAACTCAACCTTGTTTCTACTTGATTCTGGTGTGGGGATAAAAAAAATGGCGGGAGCGACGAGACTCGAACTCGCGACCTCCGGCGTGACAGGCCGGCGTTCTAACCAACTGAACTACGCCCCCGCATTGGGTAAGACTTCAATTTCTGAAAGAGCATGGTGGGCGATGACGGGCTTGAACCGCCGACCCCCTGCTTGTAAGGCAGGTGCTCTCCCAACTGAGCTAATCGCCCCAAAGACAAGGGGTATTATAACAGAGGGAAGACTCAAGTCAACAGCTTTTCTGCTATTCGCGCAAAATGCGAAGTGTCCATTCAGGCTGCGGTTGGCAAGGAATTTAAATGATACATTTATATGATCGTTAAAGGAAAGATGTATAGAGTGTTTTATATGCATGAACAAAGGCTGGCTTCATAAATTGAGCAATCAGCGGATCAAGTCCCAAATGTGCTGTAAATTCACCTGCACGCATCCTCATCCTCGTTTCGCCTGCGGAAAGG
>PFTO01000005.1:0-5104 GCA_002789615.1 Acidobacteria bacterium CG_4_9_14_3_um_filter_49_7
AAGGATAACGGGCTGAACTCAGCCAGCCTTTGTGCAGGAAAGTGGAAAGGTAAAGGCGGGACACAAGTGATGTCCCGCCTTTACTCCGGATCAGTTACACTGAAACGACTTCGGTTACTTCCGGGACTTCTTCCCGCAGCCGCTCTTCAATAAAGAGCTTCAATGTCATGGTTGACATCGGGCATCCGCCACATGCGCCGAGAAGCTTGACGTAAACGACGCCGTCTTCGTATTTGACGAGTTCCACATCACCGCCGTCCATCTGAAGGGCGGGGCGAATGTTATTCAGGGCTTGCTCAACTTTCTGTGAGTTTTCCATTTATTCCTCCTGTCGCTGCGAAGTTTTATGAAAGGGCATCTGCAAGAATACTGATTCCCTTGTCAATGGTTTCTGAATCAATGGTAAGTGACGGCCGGAACCGGATAGTTTGGTCTCCGCATTTTAGAACAGCCAGGCCTTTTTCCCAGCAGGAAGCGGCGACACTATTCCGAATTTCCGGTGTCGGTAGATCAAAAGCCGCGATTAGGCCGCGTCCGCGGATATTTGTAATTGCTGTTTTGGCTGTTTCGCCAACTTCATGAATCCGTTTCAGAAGATGGTCTCCCATTCTGGCCGCATTGTCCACGAGGTTGTCTTCATGGATGATTTCAAGAATCCGCTGAGATCGAACCATGTCGGTGATGTTGGCACCCCAGGTTGAGTTAATTCTGGAAGACACTTTGAAAACGGAATCCACATCGTTGAGTTTGTCTGTTGCCATGATGCCGCAGACCTGTACCTTTTTACCAAAAGAAACGATGTCAGGCTGGATTCCAAAATGCTCAAATGCCCACATCTTGCCCGTGGCTCCAAGACCTGTCTGAACTTCATCCGCGATGAACAGAATCTCGTTTTCTTCGGTGATTTCCCGTAAAGCGCGAAGGAACTCACCTCGAAAATGGTTGTCTCCGCCTTCACCCTGAATCGGCTCAATGATCAGTGCGGCAATATCATCCTTGTTCTCCTGAATTGCATTCTTAATCTCAACGATCGTCTGGGCTTCCCGCTTTTCCACATCTTCGATGCTTTCTGCAGTGAGGGGAAAGTGAATTTTAGGGTTGCTGACTCTGGGCCAGTCAAACTGAGGAAAGAACTTGGTTTTGGTGGGGTCCGTGTTGGTAAGACTCATGGTGTAGCCAGTCCGGCCATGGAAAGCCTGGCGAAAATGAAGAACCTTCGATCCCTTTTCTTCCTGGTAGCCCTTGGTAAAATTCTTGCGGACTTTCCAGTCGAATGCAGCCTTCAGGGCATTTTCCACGGCAAGGGCGCCGCCATCAATAAAAAAGTAATTATTAAAAGCAGGGTGTGCGCCTAATTTTGCGAAGGAATCCACGAAATCTGCCATCCGGGTCGTATAGATGTCTGAATTCGCTACCTTGTGAATGGAAACTTCTTTCAAGGCGTCCAGGAATTCGGGATTTCTCATCTTGGGGTGGTTGAATCCCAGGGGGAGGGATGCAAAAAATGCATAAAAATCAACAAATTCCTTTCCGTCTCTTGCATCTACCATGACGCAGTCGTGGCTCTTATCAAGATCCAGAACAACATGATAACCATCCACAAGCATATGTTTGCCCAAGCTATTCAGCACATCGTTTGGTTGTACGTTTTTGTTTTCCATGGTCATAAAACCTCCTAAAATTCATGCCCACCCATAGTATCCAACGCTCTGATAGAGGTCAACTGATTTAAGGCTCTATTGCTGCCTTTTCCTGATCTGGAGTGGCCGTTCAGTTCCCGGATTGTGTAATCCCACAAAAAGGGGGCGAAAGCCCCCTCCCAGTGAAATATTATGAGAACAGACAGGGCTACTGGATAATAGTCAATTCTTTCAACAGGTTCTGTGCGTTAGAAAATTTATCCAGTACAAAAATCATGTAGTCGGCATCCGCTACAATGCTTCTGGTCAGAGCTGGGTTGAAGTAATAGTCCGCTGAGATAGATTCGTAGTTTCCATCAAACAGAAGACCAATGAGCTGTCCCTTTCCGTTAAGAGTTGGAGAGCCGGAGTTGCCACCGGTTGTGTCGTTATCGGTGAGAAAATCCACCGGTACGTTACCGCCCAGGGCCGGATCACCGTATGTTCCAAAATTCTTATCCCGATAGAGTTCCAGGAGTTTTTTGGGACTGGCGAACGGCGTTTTCCCGGTTTCCTTTTCAACAACACCAGCCAAGGTTGTGAATGGTGTATACGAGACGCCATCCCTGGGGCTGTATCCCATGACCGTACCGTAGGTAAAACGAATTGTGCTGTTGGCATCAGGGTAGAGTTCGTTGTGGCTGTACGCGTGAATCATGTCAATAAATTCCGGTTTCAGTCGGGACAGTGCCCCTGCAAGGGATTCATTCTGGTCCCTCAGTGCCTTCATTTCATCAGCGAAATCTCCGCCGAACTTCAATAGCGGATCATTAATCTTTGCCAGTTCTTCTTTGCTCATGTTGAAATAGCTCATCCGGGTGTTCAGGTCCGTTAGCTTGGTGGCCTTATACATGTCTTCTACTTTGCTGTCGATGGCAGCGGATAATTCATTGGGAGAAATCTTGCCGAACGCAGCGTTCAAGGTTTCAGGCCATTGGTTTTTCGGGAGAGCGGCCATCTGATGGAGGAAATACTTCATGAGGGTAATGTCACTTTCCACCAGAAGGTTGCGCTGCATGGATTTCAAACGCGTCTGCATCCGGGGTATATTTCTGTCCATGTAAGCAGGATCCCGTTTCATATCCGGTTTCACCTTTTCTTCTGTCCAGCGAACCAGTGTTCCCGCGGAAGAAAAAGTGGGAATCAGTCGCATATATCCCATGATTGTGAGTTTATTGGCGATGGGTTTTATCTGGTCATTTACCTGGTTAATGGAGTGAATGAGACCTTCAAACCTTGACCCCTCTTTCGATTCTTTCACCCATTCACGAAGCTTGGCATCCCGCTTCTGGAAGATATCTACTGCCTTGTCCCTGTGAAGACCATCATTCACACCCTGGTAATATTTCATGGAATTGTTTAGCATTTTCACCCAGAATGCCACGCGGATCCCGTTTTCTTTGCTTTCACTGCCGATTTTTTCCAGTTTTCCGATGATGTCTTGGAACAACTGAAGACGAAGGGGGATCTGTTTGTTCAGGTAAAAATCAAGTTGATCTGATGTCATATAACGATTTGTGGAGCCAGGAAAACCGAGTATAAATGTGAAATCGCCTTTTTTCAGTGGTTTGATGGAGATGGCAAGAAAATGATCCGGATGGTAGGGAACATTATCCTTACTGTAGGCGGCGGGAGAGCCATCGGGCCCAACATATGCCCTCAAAAAGGAAAAGTCACCGGTGTGCCGGGGCCATTCAAAGTTATCCTCGTCTCCACCGAATTCACCAATTGCGGCTGGCGGGGCGTACACAAGGCGAATGTCCGTAAGCCGTATTTTCGTGAAAAGCATGTACTGACGGCCTTGATACATAGATGCAACAGATGCCCGGATGTGTGGAGTGCTCTTTTCGACTTTCGCTTCAATCAACTTTATTGCGTCTTCAATTGCCTTAAACCGGGCTTTGTCTGTCATGCCCTCCTTTATTGCTTTGTTAATCGTAGCTGTTACGTCCTTTACACTGAGAATAATATCGGCATGATATCCGGGAGCAGGTAACTCTTCCTGAAAGGAAGGGGCATAAAATCCGTCCGTGATGTAATCGTGTTTATCGTTGGCATTGTATTGAATCGCACCATATGCGACGTGGTGGTTCGTAACAATCAGCCCGTTTCTGGATACGAATGACCCACTGCCGCCACCCAGGCTGACCACGGCTTTGGAAACATTGTCCCGGATTTCCGTGAGGGGAATTTCAAGGCCCATCTTCTGCAGTTTTTCCCTGTTCAGGTTATGAAGCTCATTCAGGGGAAACATACCTTCAACGGCAAACGCTCCCACAGTGGCGAACACCACCAGCAAAATCATCAAACTCTTCTTCATGCAAAATCTCCTCTTCATAAATTGGTCAGACTACCAGATTATTATACCAATTTACACCTGAGAGGTTTCATGATTCCGTGATTGGTTTCTCTAAAACAATAATTTCTTGTCTGTACGGAACTCATTTTCTGCTTCAGCGAATGCCCCTTGTTAGACATCTTCTTCCTTGTTATAATCTTACAAACTGGAGGGATGAATGGATTTAAAGCAGGCAAAGGTGTTTGGGGCGATCATTGATATTTTTCTGCCCTGTCTATATGTGATCATGGTAATATTTATTCAACCTTTCATCAAACCGATTGCTTCAGAGGCATATGTCAACGGTGTGGGTTATCTGTTTAGTGCAGTTGTTCTGCTTACTCCATTGGCCGCAAGAAAACTGTATCTGAAAGGAGGAAGTACCCTTCAATTTCGTCTGGTGGTTTATGCGGCATATCTGCTCCCGGCTACGCTGGGGCTTGTGTATTTTTTGATAGGAGGCATTATGCGATATGTCATTGGATTTATGTTATTTACGGTAGCATACTATCTGTTGTTGGATAAACTGGTGTTCGGGGAAGGGAAAGATGAAAGCGCGTGACATTTTCTGCTGGATTGCAGTCCTGGTTGCGTTAACTTTCACCATCTCTTGCGGACAGAATCAAAAGGAGAACTTGAAAAAACCGAACGCGCTTTCCAAAACGGGTGCAGAAGCTTTCCAACCTGTGGACGGCGACTGGATGATAACGACAACGGGCAGTATGAATACTTTGAATTTTCTGGAGGCCTTCTCAACCGATCAATTGGACGTTGTTTATCTGATTGGAGACTCTCTGGTAACCTATGACCCGCATCTTAATGTGGTGCCCCGATTAGCGGAAAGCTGGGAAATATCAGAGGACCACCGAACGCTGATTTTTCATATTCGAAAGGGTGTACGATTCCATGACGGCGTGCCCCTGACGGTTGATGACGTTATTTACACCTATCAGAAATCCCTGGATCCGTCCGTACTCTGGGGAAGTTACCGTCAGATCTTTGAGAACGTAAAGAGTATTGAGAAGACCGATGATTACACAATGGTGGTCACATTTAAGAAACCGACGGCAAATCCACTTTCTTCGTT
>PFTO01000005.1:5114-6673 GCA_002789615.1 Acidobacteria bacterium CG_4_9_14_3_um_filter_49_7
GAAAAATGGGAGAAAGACGTTCAAATTGTGCTGAAGGCCAATCCGGACTATTTCGGAGGGCGCCCTCATCTGGATAAAATTGTATTTAAGATCATTGATCGAAACGCAATGACATTCGATATGTTGACAAAAGGAGAGCTTGATTTAACGCCAATTTCTACTGTTGAATGGCAATACCGTACCCAGACACCGGAATTTAAGAGAAAATTTCAAAAAAGAAAGTACTATGTGCTGGCGTTTTATTTGATGTCCTGGAATGAAAAGAACCGTTTTTTCAGACAGCGAGAAGTACGACAGGCCATGGCGTACCTGGCGGACAGAGTGTCTTTCAACAAGACGAATTACTTTGGCTTGTTTAAGATAGCGGCATCACCGGTTCATCCACAATCTCCATTTTTCAATGCAGACGTAAAACCTTATCCCTTTGATCCGGCAAAAGCTTCCCAGTTGCTTGATGGAATTGATCTTGTGGACAGAGATGGTGACGGAGTACGTGAAGACTCACAGGGTATCCCATTTCGCTTCACGTATCTTGTGGCAACTGACGACAAAAGGGGCGCCATGTGGGGCGAATTTTACCAGGCTATTCTGTCGGAAAACGGAATTGAGATGAAAATCAAAGTAGTGGACACGGGAAAATTTCTGGAACTCACCAACGCGGGCAATTATGACGCCTGCTTTCGTGGCTGGATGACAGGCGCTGACCCCGACTTTATGATTTCAATATTTCAGACCCGGACAGGGAAAGAAAGTTTCAACGACACTGGGTATTCAAATCCGGATCTGGACAAACTTCTGAACGATACAGAGCAGGAATTGAACCCGAGCATTCGGAAACAATTGTTTATGGAGGCTCAGGAGATTATTCATGTGGATCAACCCTATCTGTTTCTTTATTATCCCGCTGCCCTTGTGGCACTGGATAATCGGTATCGTGCATGTCAGACATCTCCAAGCGGAATGTTTCGCTGCTATCCCGGAATGCTGAAGACCTATGTGCCCAAGCCGCTTCAATTGCACAAGAGAGGGCAATGAGGGGGCAGCTTTTTTGTATGCGTATTTTCGGTGAATATACTCTATGATTTATACCGTTGCGAAATATGTTCTGATGCAAGTCCTTTATTTTCTACTCGTAATGTTTCTCATATTTCTCCTTATTTATCGGGTAGGGGGAGAAACAGTCCTTCCCACTTCCGGAAATCTCTCCATGAAAGTGAAAAATACTGCCACTTCCCCACCCAGTTTTAAGGAATTGCCGAGGGCGTATGTAACCTGGCTTGCAGGGGCACTGCATTTACAGTTTGGGAGATCCCTTTCGACTCGACGGTCGGTTTCCGATCTCGTTTTTCATCGCCTCTGGAATTCAATTCTCTTGAATCTTTTCTCACTGGCCCTTATTTTCATCGGCGGAGTGGCATTGGGGAGTTTTCTTGCTTATTACACACCACAAGCTGGGCATCCTCTGGAATCCTTTCTTTATCTGTTGTACGCGATACCGGATTTTGTGCTTGGCGTAGCACTTTTGTCACTTTTTGCGTTTCATTTACACTGGTTTCCCT
>PFTO01000065.1:0-1748 GCA_002789615.1 Acidobacteria bacterium CG_4_9_14_3_um_filter_49_7
ACCATCTGGCAACCGGTAAAAAAGAAACCGCCCGAACCAAGGCCGGTGATCTGACTATTTTCTACATCCAATCCGGTTGCGTCCAGAAAATCGGGCCGATGCATCACCAGAAGCGTGATCAGATTATGTCCGTTGCTGTGGCGGTCAATTATCCGACTGACGAATCCCTCGTCGCCAAAGAAAAGGGCATCTCCATTCATCACTAGCATATCCTCATCAAGAAATGTCCCCAAAGCCCGCAGATACCCCCCTGTGCCGAGAATTTCCGGCTCCTCAAATACGGTCAAATTCCTGGAATTCCCATAGTCTCGAATCTGTTGGGCAAAATGATGGACATTAATGCCAATTTTGCTTGCTCCTGCCCGCTGCAGATGGGACAAACCATAATCTGCCAGCACTCTGTCCATAATGGGCACCAGCACTTTCGGTATATGGCGGGTTATGGGCAGAAGGCGGGTACCCAATCCGGCCGCGAGAACAAAACCTCTCATGGTAGATAGAGTGAGGAATCGATATGAAAGAGAATGACCGAATCGGTGTTTTCACCCGTGCCCCATTTTCTTTCCAGAAAAATAAGATCAAAGGACAATCTCTTCACCGTCTGTAAGTACGTGTACACCCAGCCCCCTTATCTCCGCACGGATCTGATCCGAGAATTGAGGCTTTAGATGATAAATGAATACATCCGTACCACTTCCAAGCTTATTGAGTTCCCCTTCCAGCATGTTTCCGGATAGATGATGGCTGATCACTGCCAGGTTCTCCATGGTCGACGGAAATGAGCATTCGGTTACGACTCCTCTCAAAGCCTTCTGGCCCCTGAGCCATTTCCAGATGGCGTCCGTTTTTCCGGTATCAGAAGTATAGGCAAATCCGATATTCCCTTTCTGAACGTAACAGCCTGCGCTGCCCTCTATATGATTGACTGGTAACGGGGTCAGGAGATACTCTCCTACTTTGATTTCCTGATAATATTCGACTTCTCTGTACACAAGTGCGGGGGCATCACCGGCTGGAATCTTCTCAAAATCAGGCCAGATGATCCCGTTAAACACATGATCTCTAAGATGACGAATCGTTGTTTTGGTGGCATAAACAGTAACAGATTTTCCATACAACGCCTTGTTATCCACAAGCAGCGGCAACTCCCCGATATGATCCATATGAACGTGAGAGATAAATACATCTTTGATCTCAAGCTGCTGAGGCAATCCAAGCCCTGTACATACAGAGCCGCAATCCAGCGTCAGCACACCATCAATCAAAAAAGTAGTCAGGAAGTTCCGGATGGTTTTCCCGCCGGAGGTACCGACAGCTTTAATCCTCATCTATTTTCTCCCGCTGCATTCTCCTGAGAAAGGCAGCCACCATTTCAGGGTCGAATTGAGTGCCGGACATCCGGTTCAATTCGCTGGTCGCTTCCTCATTGGTCAAACCTTTCCGGTATGGCCGATCCGTCGTCATGGCATCATACGTGTCGGCAACCGCTATGATCCTTGCAAACAATGGAATCTCGTCTCCCTGCAACCCATTGGGATATCCGCTTCCATCCATTTTTTCATGGTGATAGAGGATTCCCTCCACTACTTTTTTCAGGGAGTGTATTTTCCCCACAATTTCCGCTCCGAAAACAGTGTGTTGTTTCATGGTTTCAAACTCTCCACTGCCAAGAGAACCATTCTTGTTCAGGATGTTGTCTCGAATCCCGATCTTTCCGATATCGTGCAGAATCCCGGAAAGCGCCAGCC
>PFTO01000065.1:1789-6842 GCA_002789615.1 Acidobacteria bacterium CG_4_9_14_3_um_filter_49_7
ATCCGCAATCCACATCGCATAGCGGGTCACCCGCCGGGTATGACCCGCCGTATATCTGTCGCGCTTTTCGATTGCATCCGCCAGTGCCAGTGCCGTTTCCATAAAGGTCTGTTCCAACTCCTTAAACAGTTTTGCATTTACCAGTGCGGTTGCAATGGGAATACACATCATTTCCACTGAGCGCAAATCACGACCGGAAAACACGCCGCCGTTTTTCTTGTTGATCAGCTGAACAACTCCCACCACCTTTCCCCGAAACAAAAGCGGCACGGAAAGAATGGATTTTGTCTGAAAATTGGTCCTTACATCCACCTTAAAAGACCAGAGTCCTGAGTTTTCAGCATCCTCAATGATAACAGGGGCTGCCGTCTTGGCTGTGTGACCTGCGACACCTTCTCCTATTTTCAGCCTGATTTCTTCTACACATTCCCGGTCACCCCCACTGAATACACGAAAAAAAAGCTCTCCTTTCTCCTCATCCAATTCCCAGATAGAGCTTCTTTCCGCTTCCAGGGTCTCTTCCAGATAAGACATAGCATTCAGAAGGATAAAATCCAGTTCCAGAGAAGCATTCAACTTCTCCCAGATGGTCAGTAGTCTTTCATAAAAATCCGGGCCAAGCCCTTCAATCTTCATAATCGCGGTACCAGCCAGGCAGCGCTCCTGAAGTACGAGCCTCTTCCAGCAGACTTTTCTTATTCTCTTTCAGCTTTTGAAGTTGAAGTTCTCCCTTGTCAATTAGCTTTTGCAAGTCCTGCATTTTACCTGCCAGTCTTCTCTTCTCCATCTCATCGTCTGTCTGAAGACGCTGTGAAGCCATTGCATTCATCTTGGATTGCATCTTCTTCAGGTTCTTTTGAACACCTGCCTGCAATTCCCTGTTCGCCTGAAATTTTCCACGCCAGTATTCTTCTGTCCGACCCTTGTCATCCGTAGGACCTCCCGGCCTGTCATCCCCCTCAACAGCGGATGATGCGTTGGTGGTTCGACTATTTTCTTCTTGCATAACCCCTGCGGCGCTTGATTCCGTCTCTTCTGCAGTTACCTCATTCGTTACACTTTTCTTCACTGTCTCATTGGTGATTACCAGTGGCACTTTTTCCACTCCGGTTGCAGGAACTGGAGTTATGGGGACCGCTTTCCGAGCAGCGTCCGGAACATCCCTTTGGACCTGAATAACCGGCTTTTGGGGAGCCAGCTTCTTCTCATTTGCCGCTTTTGTCGCAATTGCATCCACAAAACGCACGGGGAAAATAATCCTTTTACCCCTTACGGTCTCCGCAGTTACCTGCTTTCCAGAAAGATCCGGTTTTTTTGCCAATTCCAGCACCGCACCGTTTGTCAGAACCAGTTTATACGCGCCAAAACCCGGCACCATCATGAACAACATTAAGAAAACAAATAGTCTTTTCATCGTTTCCCTCCTGGAAAAGAACAGCCGTAACAGCTACCCTCCTCATTCATCTATTATCTGAAATTATTGTACCATATTCCTGAATTGGACACGCACCGAGGCCAGTTTCGGTTGAAACTTTGTAATCATAGAACTCGTAGCATTCATTATAAAAATCTGGGGGGATTTTCATGAAAAAAATGATTCTGATCCTGATTGTGGCCAGCTTGCCAGCATTGGCACTGGACTACAACATCTCCATCACATTGAATCCCAAAGGGGAAAATATATCCGGCACGGAGACAATCGTCTGGCAAAATACCAGCGATACCGCTACAGATATTTTGCCGCTACATCTCTACATGAACGCCTTTTCCAACAACCGTTCTGTTTTTGCTGTGGAATCCGGAGGGAAACACAGGGGAAACCGAATGGACGAAAAAGAGACAAAAGGATTCGGATATTGCAAAGTGACTGGAATCCTTCTGAACGGTGAAAATGCCATGGATACATTCCGGTATATTTCCGACATTCCCGATGCGGAATCCCTGGGTCTCTGCTGGAAAGACGAAGTGACGAAGACGATAAAACCGGATAGAACAATTGGAATTATCCAGCTTTCCAAACCGCTGCAACCCGGTGAAAGTGTCACATTGAAAATTACATTTGAAACAAAATTTCCCCGTGTTTTCGCCAGGACGGGATACTGGCAGACATTTTTCATGGCAGGCCAATGGTATCCTAAACTTGCCGTTTTTCAGGGAGCCAAGGGATGGAATTGCCACCTCTTCCACTACAATAGCGAGTTTTTCGCAGACTTTGCCCACTATACTGTATCCCTCACCGTTCCCCAAAACTACGTAGTCGGTGCAACCGGTTACCTGGAGAATGAAACGAATACCGGCAACACAAAAACACTTACTTTTGCGGTTGACAATGTCCATGATTTCGCCTGGACGGCATGGGACCACTGGAAAGTGGCCACGGACACGTGGAAACACGTCAAGTTGTTTCTCTTGTACCCGCCGGGGCATGAAGGAACAGTCCAACGTCAAATCGAAGCGCTTAAGGCAGGCCTTTCGGGTTACGCTGAGCTCTGCGGTGAAGACTATCCCTACAAGAAATTCACTCTGGTGGACCCTCCCATGCAGGCAGCCGGTGCCGGTGGCATGGAATACCCCATGCTGGTCACGGGAATGTTTCCATCCACTTTGCTTCCAGCCGGAGTCCGGATTCCTGAAATGGTGATCGTTCATGAATTCGGACACAATTATTTTTATGGAATGCTGGCATCCAATGAGTTTGAAAACGCCTGGATGGATGAGGGAATGAATTCCTTTGCTACCGCCTATGCCATGGAACGACACTACAAGTATGACGTGGATTTTCCATTTCTGAAAATGGACGGGTTTGACGAGGCAAGGATGGGGTTTGCGTCTTACAAAGGCCCGGATTTTCCGGGAAAGGCAGCATGGGAATTCTCCCCTGCCGGTGGATACAGTAATCTGAGCTACAACAAACCCACCATCTACTTTCGGACACTGGAGAATATGCTGGGAAGGGAAAAGTTCCTGCAGATATTCCACACCTATTTTGCCAGGTACAAGTTCAAACACCCCACCCCGAATGATTTCCTCAGTGTGGTGAAAGAAATCGGTGGTGAACAGGCAGAAGATTTCGTTCGAAGGATGCTCTATACACGTGACATAATTGATTACGCAGTCACCAGGGCCACTTCCAGAAAAACACCGCGTTTTCTCGGACTGAAAGATTTTAAGCCCATTCCTGAAACAAAGAAGGACAAAAAGAAAGAAAAAAGAAAGTATGAGAATACAATCATAGTGGAAAATCGGGGGGACTTCCGATATCCCGTCACCGTAGTTGCCACTATGAAGGATGGTTCCAGGCAGGAATTCGAATGGGACGGCTGTGGTGGCTGGCACCGGTTCGCTTTTGAGAGCATGTCTCCAATGACAGTTGCAATTGTGGATCCGGACCGGATCTATGCCTGCGATATCTCTCTCAAAAACAACGCGATTACCCTGCAACCCCGGACTGGCAGCAGTATGACCAAACTGGCGCTTACCATCTCCCAGTTCGTTCAGATGGTTTTCAACATTACTTCTCTGTCCATTTAGGAGGAAGCCATGCAAACACTAAAATCTGTTTTGAAAGAGCATAAGTTGGTCACCATACTATACCTTCAGGAACTGGCCCTTTTCCTCATCGTTTTCATTCCACTCGCTGTGTGGTTCCATTCGCAGATATCCCGAAACTACTTCGGTACCACTCTTTCAGTCGATTTTTTGTTTGAAGTCCTCACAAAAGGTGGGGCACCCGTTGTTGCCGCACTCTTCATTGCGTTGATTCTATTTCTCTTTATCCTCTTCAGAATTTACCTGATGGGAGGAATCTTTGATGCCCTGATGGGAAAATATTCCGGTCTTCCACGCCTGATGTCTGAAGGCGCCACAAATTTTTTCCGTTTCTGGTTATTGTTTATGGTTTACAGTGTCCCATTACTGATACTCTCGGGAATTGTCGGAAAATTCACCGGATATTTGGCCTCTCATTCACCAAACCAAGCCATGCCCGTGATCATGATGATTGCAAATCACACAACCGCAATCCTGCTCTTAGTCCTGTTTTCCTTCTGGCACACGACAGCACGCTTCAAAACCCTCGTGAACCGCAGAATAAAGTTCAGCCTTTCAATACAGGGAAAGCCTTTTCTATGGTTTGCCTGGTACCAACTCATTTCGGTGACATTTCTGGTTGTCTTTGCGGGGCTGAGCGTTATCCTGCTGACCCGGGCCGGCACCCTTCTGATGATTGCCGGTTTTCTCCTGATGCAAATCGGACTATATGGACGGAACCTGTTTAAACTGGCATCGTACAAATTACTGAGCTGAATTAAAAGATAAGGGGAAGGAAAGTAGGGACAAGGTTGAGGTTGAGGGTAAGTAAAGAATGGGAAAGGGGAAGGTTCGCTATTTTCTTCCCCTTTCCTCACACGCTCCCACCCCGACTTCGACTCTGTAAATCCGCAGTTGGCGGAAAACCGGGGTTGACAAAATGCCCAACCGGCACTATTATAGTTATCAGGTAGAAATACCTCCTTGCAATTGGCAGGTTTAACCTGCCTTTTTTTTCTGAAAGGGGTCATATGAATCTTTTAAACGCATTGACGGAACAGGAAAAGTCTTATTTTCTGCTACTTAACTCTATGCGTAAGCAGGAACCCAACGAAAAAGGATTCTCTTTTGTTCAGACCATTGTCCAATTCTCATCCTCCCCTATTCTACTTTCCTTAATTGTTTCCTGCCCCAAGTGGTACCATACTGTAGAAATAAAGGAAGCTCTGATCGAGAATGATGTTATCCCCTCAAATTTCGCCACCTACCTGCGCAAGGTCCTCGGCGTAGTTGATATGTTTCGTGAACTGGGCATTACGGACAGCGCCGCCAGGGCCACGCTGATGAAAGAAGCCCGCAACGAGATCACCAGCCTTCGGGAAACAGACCGTGAATTCCTTAAGAAGCTTATCTCAGGGAAGGCGGAGTACGGTCCCTGCGGAGAATCGGATGAGGCATTTGAAATACGTGTAGAACGAACCCACCAGGACATTTTTCTTACCGACCAATCCTTTTCCTTCACAGG
>PFTO01000198.1 GCA_002789615.1 Acidobacteria bacterium CG_4_9_14_3_um_filter_49_7
GTTTTGGGGGAAAGGTCAGAGTGAAGAAAAGGAAGGGACGAACGAGATACCCTCTCTCACCTGCACTTTCAAGAACAAAGTTAAGTAAACTCAGGGAGTTGAACCGCTTGATCCCCTTTTGCCTCCTGTTCCCATTCCTACCCCCACCCCAACTCCTACTCATTTCCCCTTCCTTTCTGCAGACAAAAAGGAAGGGGAAATATGCTATCCTGTCGCCATGAAAGACATTTTTTTCAATGCAGCAGACCCGGCACATATCCGACGGGAAAAACAGAAGGCGAGGGAGCTTCGACAAACCCAGTGGTGGAAACGGAAACGGAGTAGCGGAATCTGTTATTACTGCAGGCTAAAGTTCCCCCCCGACGAATTAACCATGGACCATCTGGTGCCGCTTGCAAGGGGGGGGCGGACCACAAAAGGTAATGTGGTACCCTGTTGCAAGGAATGCAATTCAAGGAAAAACTATCTCCTTCCCATCGAATGGCAGGAATATCTGGAGACAATTCGCCATGAAACAGAATAAACGCGTCCTGTTTCTGGCGGTAATTGTGCTTTTCGGGTTCTTTTCCTTCTTTTTTCAGGAATCCAAACTTCCCTTCGCGGAAACATCGGACGCAAGGTACTGCGAAATTGCATACGAGGCATACCAGTTCGGGGACTGGCTCGTGCCCCACCAGAACCGGATGGCGCATATTACGAAGCCCCCCCTGGTGTACTGGCTGATAGCCGCCGGATATGCTGTTTTCGGTGTGAATGAAACGGGTGGACGCTTTTTCTCCGGCCTTTTAGGGCTTTTATGCGCTCTGTTGATGTTCTTTCTGGCCTGTTTCTTTGTGGACAGGGATATTGAAGCATTTCTTGCCGCCATCATTTTTGAAACGTGCCCGCTAATCATCGGTGCAGGCCGAATTGTCACCACGGACATTTTTCTGCTGTTTTTCATGATGCTGGCAATGTATGGGTTTCTGAAACTCTATTCTCAAAGTACAAATCCAGGCACCTGGGTTTTTTGGCTGGCACTGGGCTTTTCAGGAATGGTGAAAGGACCGATCGGTCTTGTTCTTGTGGGTGGAATTGTCGGAATTTTTCTCCTGATTGAGCGTGATGTGGAAACATTGAAAAAGTTGTCGAACCCCCTGCCGATCCTTGCATTTCTGGTACTGGCGTTCTGGTGGCCGATTTTCATCATGGCGAAAGTGCCAGGGGCTTTTCACTATCTGGTCGTCGAACAGATGCTCAGCCGCTTTTCAAGCCATGGGTTCGGCCATCCCCAGCCCTTTACTTTTTATTTATATCTGTTTCCGGCTACCATTTTTCCCTGGACAATTCCCGCACTGGAAGGTGTCTTCCATTCTGTACGAACAAAGCGATCCTGGGAAAATGTCATGCTGCTTTGCTGGTTGATCTTTCCCATTGTCTTTTTCACAATTCCTTCCAGCAAATTAATACTCTACGTGCTCCTTTCGGTTCCCCCTGCCGCCATCCTGGCTGCTCGGTTCGTGTATCACGGGTCGTACCAGGGAACACTTCTGACCTATGTCGGCACAGAATCACTCCTTATCGGCGCTGCCCTTATATGGTGGATAAATGGATTGGACCCGGCGGAAAAGAAAACTGCCCTGCTAATTGCCTGCTTCCTGCTGATTTCCAATCTGTTGTCGATTCTGGTTCGAAAATACCATGTCGCAACCGTACTGACGACGGCGGTAAAGGTGTTGACGGTTATGACACTGGTTATGCACCTGGTCGGCCTCCAACCGTTGAAATACATAAATACTGCTAAACCTCTGGCCAAAGCCCTAAATGCCATAACTTCACCGAACCCCGGTGCAATTCCTGTGATCTGGGACGGCTTTATTGCACGGAGTCTGACACTCTACACCGGCATCAATCCGCTGGAGACAAAGGTGGACAATGAGACCCTGCCGGAGGAAGTGAAGAAATCTCCCACTGTTCTTCCGCCCAGAACCCTCTGGCTGATGTTGAAGAACAATGTCCCCCTTTTGCTCATTCGAAAGAATCAGGATAAGCGTCCATTGCCCGGCAGGTTAACAAGAATCTGGATCGACCAACGGTACAGCATTTTCACCAATATTACGCCTTGCCCCGTTCCACTCGGCAGTGACTCCTGATTAGTGAGTGGTGACTTCCAGGATCAGGAAAATGTTTATTCCCTACCTTTTTCCAATCTTATCCACCACTCAACCTTTTCATTTCCGTCCCGCCGCCTACGGCGGTTGTAGGGGTTCGCAAACATCAACTCAACCCATAAACCCCCGGCTCTGAAAGCCTGTTTTTACCATTTCTTTTTCGTGATTTGTATATAGGTTACAAATTTCTGAAAAATGAGCTATCAGAAATGCCGGGGAAAACATCTAACATATCCGAAAGCGCCGCCACAGAGGGCAGACACAAATCGGCCATTGACCGCAACCGGTCATTTTTGCCATAGCCGCTTTCCACCGCAACGGTAATCAGTCCCAGCTTTATCCCGGCTTCGATATCAAATTCCGTGTCACTGACAAATGCCGTTTCCCCCAGGACCAGTCCGAAACGCTTCGTGGCCTCTTCCAGCACAAGACCTTTGTAGTAACAAAGAGAATCGTATTCCGGTTCATATGGACGATTGGCCTGCTCCCGGATATCTCCTGCGGTGAGGATGCCGGAAAAAGAGTCCCGGATTCCCAGTCTCGTGAGTTCCATTTTCAGCAGTTTTACCTCATGGCGAAGGGTTACCGCCACAATGGGTATTCCGATTTCCGAAATTCGGTGAAGCACCTGTGCGGCACCGGGAAAGAGCGTGTCAAGCTGAAAAAGCTCCGGTCGATCCAATCTGGAATGCCGGGCCTGGAGGAAATCATTCAGCCGTTCAGGATCCCCGCCTCGGGATAACAGGACCGCCCCGATTTCACGGGACAAGGCACCTAAAGCCCGCATCTCGGCAAATTCCTCAAACTCCAATGTGGGAAATCCCATTTCCGCAGCTGTGTCACAAAAGGACTGGTGGTCCCTTCGCTTTATGTCTATCAGTGTATTATCCACGTCCATCAGAAAGGCGGAAAGGGGGCGATTGCCCCCCGTTGTTCTAATTTTCATATCGGATTCCCGGCGCTGGCCCCATTCTAGTTTTTCAGTCCCGATTGCGGCACAGGGCTCATTACGGTCTCTCCAGTACGCCGCCTTCCTGGACATCAGCCCGCTTCAATAACCAGGCAAAAATGAGGCCGACGAAACCCAGACAGGCGAACATGAGCATGCTCGCTGTGTAGGTGTGGGTAACATCGCGCAGTTTTCCATTGAGATAAGGGAAAAGAGCCAGGCCGATATTCTGAATCATTGTAATCAGCCCGAATGCCGACCCCACCATTTCTTTGCGGACAATCAGCGGTACGGCGGGCCACATGGCGGCGGGAACCAGCACGAAAGCAGCGCCGAGCAACATCATCGGGTAATGGGGTTGAATCATTGTGTATGCCATCAGGATAAAGCTGGGAATCATCAGGAGGGAACCCACCGTCATAAGGGAAGCACGCTTTCCAATCTTATCCACTAACTGCCCGGCAAAGGGTGCCAGAACCATGGAAGCAAAAATAATAATCGTTGTGGTACCACCCGCGGTGGAAAACATGTGAATAATGTTGTTGAACACCTGTCCCAGGAAGCCACCGCTTCCGCCAGCCGTCAAGGGGATACCCCACTTGTCGTGGAAAAAATCAGTAGAAAGTGCCGTGAAAGGAAAAATAGCGGAATAAAAGGTCACACAAAGGATTGCCACGTACCAGAAAGATTTCGGAAACTTTTTGATGTCGGACAGGACAATCTTGTCTTCCGCTCCCTCGTCTTCCAGCGCCATCACTTTTTCTCCGTGCTTGTCCATGATCCAGTAAATAGCGGCTGCACCGAGGGACACCAGTGTAAAAATCACCGCCGCCCAGAGAGCTGCTTTGTAGTTGTTGAAATACTTGGAAATCAATTCTTCGGTATTGAAGGAAAAGAGTGTACCAAGGCGGCTGATGGTCAGCGCAATGCCAAAGGACAGAGCCAGTTCCTTTCCCTTGAACCACCGGGCCAGAATCGCGCTCTGGGCCACGACAAGGGATTCGGAACCAGCTCCAAATACGAAGCGCCCCGCATAGAGCACGTAAATATTTGGTGCTAATGCCACAATGGCCGCCCCGAGGGCAACCAGGGTCGCAAAAATGAAACTTGCCGCCCGGGTTCCGATCTTGTCAATAAGTATGCCACCCACAAATACGGAAAGGATCGCGGCAACACTGTACACCGTGTACATTGTGCCAATGGCGCTTCTGGGAACATCAAGCACCGTCAGCAGTGTTGGTGCAATCGCGCCCACAGAATCGTAGGCAAAGTAACTCCCATAAGTCAGCAGACTGACAAACACAAGGATGGTGAACCGGTAAAGCCGCTTGCTGGGGTGAAAAATCCCATGTTCTGAATTCATCTTTCTCTCCTTCTCAAACTAAACTCTCACTCTCATCCCTACTTAAACTTAAACTGTTCCGAAAAGCCGATCGCCGGCATCGCCGAGCCCCGGCAGAATATATGCCTTGTCATTGAGCTTTTCGTCCAGTGCCGCCGCGTATACGTCAATTTCTGGATGGGTTGTACAAAATGCTTTTACCCCTTCCGGAGCGGCAATCAGGCACATGAATTTGATATTTCTTACCCCTTCTTTTTTCAGGATGTTCACCGCTTCAATGGCGGAACCACCGGTAGCCAGCATCGGGTCAATGAGAATAAACTGATGATTTTCAGCCAGGGGCGGAATCT
>PFTO01000048.1 GCA_002789615.1 Acidobacteria bacterium CG_4_9_14_3_um_filter_49_7
AAGGGATGGGTAAGAGGACTTGAATGCATCCGCATGGAGCTTGGAGAACCGGACAGTTCCGGACGGCGCCGCCCCATTCCCATTGAAGGTTCGCAATTTGAATTCCCGGTGGACATTGTGGTCATGGCAATCGGTCAGGGGCCGAATCCATTGGTCCAGGAAACCACAAAGGGAATGGAAACCAATCGATGGGGCAATATTCAGGCGGATGATAATGGACACACCACCAAAAAAGGCGTTTTTGCCGGTGGCGATATTGTAACGGGTGCCGCAACCGTGATTCTGGCAATGGGCGCGGGAAAGAAGGCTGCCGAAGCAATGGATAATTACCTGAAAACGGGTGAGTGGCCATCTGTGGATTGAAGCTTTATGATCTTGAAACAAAATGAAGGGGAGCCGGATGGCTCCCCTTTTTTGCTGTTCGATTTTGAAGAATCAATGGCGATGGTTGCGATTCCCTGAGGATGAAGATGAGGAACTGGACGTGGACCGGGTAGTAGAAGTTGAACGTGTGGAACTGGATTTAGCCGGCGTGCTTCGGGTCGGCCGACTATAGGAACGCGTGGTGCTCGATCTGCTGGGTCTTGTCACTGTCGGTCTTGTCACGGTTGGTCTCGTGTAACTTCGCGTGCTGTTTGAGTTTCTGGGACGGTTGACCGTGGGAGTCGTCCGAACCGGTCGGGTATAGCTTCGGGGAGACTGGGAAGGTACGGACGAATGACTGGGTCTTGTGACGGTGATGCTTCTCGAGTAGGAGCGTTCTACAATTGAACTGTTGCTTGTCTGCCGGGGGGTTCGAATTACCCGGGGTTCTGAGCTGGAACCGTTGCGAATCGAACGGGACGGCGAATCGGAGTTGCGAATTGTCCGACTTGGGCTGTTGGAACGATCCTGGCGAATAATGCGATTACCCGTATTTGGAGTGGATTGGTTTCGGTTTTTGATCACGGGTGTACGAACCGTAATGCTTTTCCGGGGAGTAGCAGGTTTCGTGACGGTTCCGTTACCGGCACGGTTCCCTGATTGAGTCCCTTCCCTGGAAATTCGTTCAGAACGCGTGCCTTCCCTGCGAGTCACAATTGAACTGGAATCTCTCACCGTCGGGTTCTGAACTCTAATCCGATTGTCTGCGTTTCGTTGCGCGGTCGTTCGAGAAGTATTTCCAGATGTATGAAATCCCCGTGTAATTCGCCCCGTGGCCTGCTCCCTGCTTACAACTCGTTGTTTATCAACAATCTGCCGTGTAATCGGTCGGGTGACAGCACCTCGAATCGTTTCCCGGGATTGCCTGCCCAAGTGCCGGGGGTTCGGGACGATGGGTCGAGTAGATCCAATGACGTTCCGGCCACTGGGAAGTTCCCGGCTGGTCAACCGGTGCTGGCGTCGCGTCAGTCTGTCAATAGATGTATACACAACCCGATGATGCTGTCTGTACCGGCCGACTCTGCGTCCCCGGTGATAGTGCTGATAGTAATACCGGTTGTACGGATACCATCCGATGTAGTTGTCCCAGCAATTCCAGCTGACCCAAGCAGGAGAATAATATCGTCCCGGTACCCAGACCCAGCCAAAGCTCAGGGAGAAATCCCATGCGCCGTAGTGAAACGGTGCAAAGCCCCAGTTGTAGTAGGATGTCCATGTCATTCCGTAGGGAGACCATGCCCAATATCCGTTGGAATAAGGTTCCCAACTGGTATCCACAATATTGGGATGCCAGACATAGGTGGCGAGGGAAGTGTCATAGTACCAGGTGCCGTTAGAATCCAGCTCGGTGACATAATGACGGATTTCTGTAGGTACATATTGGGCACTTGCAGTCGGTTTTCGGTCGTAGGTATTTCTGGCCCACAGGTCAAAATTATCCATATCGAATGTGTTGAAGTAGGATTTGGAAATACTGGCGTATCCCTGGTTGGCGCGGCCCATATCTCCGGAATGGAAGAGAGTGGACCCATCATTTTTAGACATTTCAGCTGTTCCACTGACTACTTTGAGCGTCGTTTCATTGCCGGTGCTGTCGAGACGATACTTCCCGTTGGAAAGGAGATAGGTGCTGGCGTCTACGGTGTCGATTCGAAAACTGCGCTCCTGGAAGGTGCTGTCATCGGATACATCCACGAGGATTGAACCATTCCACAAGCGAGCGAGGATGGACAGGTCCTTGCCGTCGTCTGCGCCGCCGATTTCAAGGAATTCCACTCTGGTATTCTGGTCCAGCTTCAGGAGCGTGCCATCAATGAATTGAACAATCGTACGGCCATTACCCTGTGTGGTGAGGACATCGAGAGGTTCAATCGTGAAATTCTGGGAAACATCCATGTCTCCCGCGCTTTCCCTGGATACGGTGGCAGAACCTTCCAGCACGGTAATCCTTGCAAATGCGGCTCCGCTGCCATACAGAGGTTGTTCATCGTCGGTTGTTTGTGCTGCTGTGAAAATGGAGAATGTGAGCAGCACGGCCAATGCCAGTCCGCTTCGGATAATATTGTGTGTACTTTGGGTCATTTTCATGGCTGCCTCCTTTCGGCTTTTTCATGTCGCATATAGAAACTGCAAGATTGGTACCACTTTATTGTCCTGATGAGGGGAATAAAGAGCGGAAGGGAAGATTAAGGTTGCGCTTAACTCCAGAAAAGATTCAGAAAAAGCGGGAGTGGCCATCCCCTGAGTTTTTCCCACACGCACTTTCAGTTGCACTGTGAAATCAGGGTTGAATATCGTGAATTGACCAAAACCTCATCAAATGTCGCACATTGTCGCACATTGTCCCTATGAAATATGAAGAGAAAAGATAAAATGAAAGAATGAAAGCTGGGAGGAGGGCGCTCTGGAGAAAAGCAGAGAAGGTCATTTGATTGAAGGACTCTTCTGGATGTACACGATTTCCATGTTTGTGTTCTGGATACCGGTGCTCGGCGGTCTGATTGCAGGAGCGGTCGGCGGTTGGGTGGTCGGGAGGGTGAAGGGCGCCCTTACGGTCTCCCTTGTTCCCGCCACTATTTTCGGCGTGGTTCTGACCATGCTGGCACTGACTTCTCAATGGCGGTGGCTGACGCTGATACATGTGTCCCTTTCACCGGTACTTCTCGTATCTTCCTGCGTTGTTTTTCTTATGATCGGCGCGATCCTCGGCGGGCTACGTCAACGATTTGACGCCTCCTGAATGATGCTTCGCACTTAAATACAATGTGACGGCTGTCAAAAAAACTCAAATAAATAAAAAATTACAGTTGAACCAATCCAATAATCAATTAAACTAAGGAAGATCAAAACACCGGGGGTGTACCACATGAGGCGGTTTTTATTTTCCCTGTTTTATATACTGATAAGCAGTTTTCTGATGGCCGGAAATGGAGACAATCCTGTTACGGTTAAGCCTGACGGCAATGACTTATTGCTGACCTTCAATCTCCCAAAAGTCCATATGGAGAAGATTGCGGTTCATGGCAGGCAATTCCAGCGTATTGTTGTGGACAAGGCTGGAACGACTTCCATTGTTGGACAGGCTGAATTACCCCTGTTTACAATAAATATTGCCCTCCAGGGGAATACACTTCCGCAAATTCAAACCGTGGGAAAAAATGTGCGGGTTCTGACGCTGAATGACCCGGTTTACCCGGTTCAGGCGCCATGGCCCAAAAACCGGCCACTGTCGGAACGTCCATTCTCTATAAATAAAGGATGGTACGGTGAAACTCATTCGCAACCGGAACTGGTGTCGCCCGGAGAGGTATTTGTAATCCGGGGTGCAGCGGGAACCAGTATCACAATTCGTCCCTTCAACTATGACCCGGTCGCGAACAGTCTCACGGCAGTGGACCATCTGGTGATCCGGATCCATTTCAAGGATTCTACTAAGGGATATCAGGAACCGTCTGCACCTTCCTTCCGTGCGCTCTTCCATCGCATTTTTGTCAACCACGAAGAAATGGAGAAGCCGGAAGCCGGTCTGATGGCGGTGGGGAAGGGCACGAAAGACGTGCTTCGCAGGTACCTGATCATCACCGCGCCGGAATTTGAAAGCGGACTGAGTGGTTTTGTGGCCCATAAAGAATCCCTCGGCTATGCGGTGACCGTTGTGACGACAGATGTAACCGGCACGACAACCGCTGCAATTAAGAGCTATCTCCAAGGGATGTACAATGATCTGGCCACGAGACCGGAGTTTGTTCTGCTTGTGGGAGACATTGACAAAATACCCGCATGGACCAG
Source organism: Acidobacteria bacterium CG_4_9_14_3_um_filter_49_7 (assembly GCA_002789615.1). Taxonomy (GTDB): domain Bacteria; phylum Acidobacteriota; class Holophagae; order Thermotomaculales; family Thermotomaculaceae; genus UM-FILTER-49-7. The sequence goes on from PFTO01000048.1 coordinate 4,213, forward strand.
CAATATCCCGCCGGATTATCCTCGAAATGACCTGTATTATGCCACGCTGGACGGGAGTGACTATTTCCCGGACGTTTTTGTGGGACGGTTTTCGGTGTCCAATGCGGATGGACTGCAGAACGTCATTTCCAAGACCATTGACACCGAATCTCACCTGGCGGAGTTGCCGAAAAAAGTACTCTTCATGGCCTCCGACGACCATTATGATACTACAGAAGCAACCCACGAGTATGTGGACACGAACTATTTTGGCCCAGCCGGCTACGACGCGACCAAGCTGTATAACCGGCTGAATCCCGGAACAGCGGCGACAACCAATGCCATCAATGGCGGTGAACGGTTTGCGGTGTATTCCGGGCACGGTGGTTGGGACTTGTGGGCGGATGGCCCGCGTTTTGATCGGAACAACGTACGGGCACTAACCAACACCGTTTATCCATTTGTCTTCTCATTCGCTTGTCTGACAGGGAAGTATGATGAATCCGAGTGCTTTGGCGAAACCTGGATCCGGGTTGCCAACGGTGGAACCACCTTCTGGGGTTCCTCGGTGAATTCCTACTGGGACGAGGACGATATTCTTGAAAAAGGGGTGTTCAATGCGGCATTCGTGGATGGGC
>PFTO01000091.1 GCA_002789615.1 Acidobacteria bacterium CG_4_9_14_3_um_filter_49_7
CCAGTGGCACTATGGACACCACCTGCTCTTTCTGGCGCACCGGCCGGAAATTGGCACGCCAGTTGGCGGCACATCGCTTTTTATCCAACAAATTGACACTTGCCTCAGCGCCATGGCTGCCGAAACTGAAAAAGAACTGGCGAAAACCTGTGAATCAGCCCAGGCCCGCTACATTCTGATTCAGTCGCTGGGAGAAAGCAGCCTGACCAGTTACATGAAAGCGGCGTCGACCCGTCGCCTGAATCCCTACGGCCACCCCCTGCCCATGCAGTGGGATCAGTCTTTCCTCTACCAACTCACCGACAACGCGGCTGCGATTCAACCGAAACTGAAGTACTTCCGCCTGGTGTACGAGGAACCGCAGGCTCCCGGCATTACGGAGAAAGACCGCTGGCGTTTATATGAACTGAGAACCCCGCCGGGCAGATAGCCCGGTGGCGTCGGGTAAGGTTGAGGCCAGACAAGGTTAAGTGAAGGCAGGGAATGGGATCCGCCGTTGAGGGGAAAAAGACAAGTAAAGATAAAGTTGAGTTTAAGTAAAGAAAGAGAATTTACTATTCACCTTCCTTGTCTTACTCTAACGCCCACGCCCACTCACTACGCCAACCTTCATGCCTTTTCTTACCCCTTCCCCTACTCCAACCCCTACTCGATTTGATTCATGCTACGCATGATTCAAATCTCCGGAAACACCGGGCGGATATCCACAGGAATGTCTCTCAACGTTTCCAACGCCTGTTTCATTTGAGGGCGGATCACCTTGTAGGTGTGGACAAACTGCTTTGTCCGGGCGTAGTCCCCGGTGGCCTGCATGGTCAGAAGGGCTTTGGCGAGCTTGGTAAATCCTTCCCGCGCCTTGTCTAACCTGACGCTGAATCTTTCGGTATTTTTGTCAAAAGAAATCACACCGATGTCTGTCAGGTAGTTGAAAATGACAATGTTTCCGCCGCCATGGGCCTCGTTGATTCCGAAACGGACAGACCGAAAGATTCCGCTGACAAATGTCGCAGCAAGCTGGTCTCCAAAGCCTTTTGCGAACTGGCCCTTGTCGGTGAGAAAGTACCCGTTGTACACCCCGAGGACATCGGCCTTGGCTTCTTCTATGGTGGAGTAAAGGTCCTTCAGCTCCTTGTTTACCGTTGTTTGTCTGCCGTCTTTCACGATATTTCCCGGCCCCAGTCCGTGGGACATTTCATGGAGCAGGGTATGGGTGAAATAGGCGTCAAAAGAAACGTTTTTCAGGGTTTCCGGGTCCATTACCCGGTTAGTGATGGGAATCCAGCATTTTTCGTATTTCGCCTTAGCCACATTTTTCAGCAGCACTTTCTTGGAGCCCTTGGCTTCCCTGACCTTCTCATCGTTGGGCAGATTGAACGCAGTGGTCTGCACACCGGATGCCGCATCCCCGGCACAGTAAACTTCGTTGGCAACTACGATGGGTGACAGGTTTCCCCGGCTGAAGTTTTTATACTGCTCCGGAATCGGCAGGTTTTTTTCCATCGCCTCGAGATATCGGGCCACCATTTTCAGTTTTTCGCTTTCCACCGCATCCCGGACAGTGATAAAGGATTCGAAGCTGGCTTTGTAGCCGAACAACCCATCTTCGTAGACTTCGTAGGGGCCAATTACAGCCTCCACCATGTTGTTTTTCATGTCCATCCACGCCATGTCACTGTCAAAGTAGTCGTTGGATAGAAAGGCATCTGCCCGCTTTTGAAGGTAAGTTTTTACCGTTTCATTGTCAGCGAACGCCGCCGCTTCCTGCAGCAGGCCGGCTGCTTTTGTCAGCAATTCCTTATATTCCAGTGAATAGGGCACGGCTACCAGCTTTCCGTCTTTTCGGCGAATCACGGTCACGGGGCTTTCAAATGCCTTTTCCTGATCCGAATGGTCCTTCACAACGGATTCGAACTCTCCCCTTGTCATGTCTTCCGGGTAGAAGTTCGCACCGACCGGTTTCGGTTCCGTTCCGATGAAAGGCCGGTCATGGTCCAGACGGTTGAACGGCCCTTTGTACAAATTGAAAAGCGCGAGTTTTGCTTTGTCAAGGGGATCAGCACTTGTCTCCAGCCTGGTGCGAATAGAAGGATTCTTGACATACACCTGGCGAAGATAGATCTCATTCATCACATCGGATGCTTCGACCAGTTTCCGTAACACATTTTTCTGTTTTTCGCTGATTGCCTGGCCGATTTCCAGCTTTACGGGAGCAAATTTATCCAGTTCACTCTGAAGCACGGCTATCTGTTGTTTTCCAGTCACAGTGATGTTTTTCTCCTTTTTCTCTCCCTGCTCCCCGCAAGAGACCAGCAGGGTAAGTGTCAAAACAGCAATTACAACCTTTCTCATGATACTTCCCGATCCGCATTTCTGGCACTCAAATAGAGGTAGACACAGATCAGTGCCATGATGATAAGGCCAACGATGGTCGCCCCGCTGACACTTTCCATAATGGCGTAGTGGCGGTGGGCTCCCAGCCCGATGGACTGGCGAAGCCAGTCAAGAACTGAAACGGGTTTCCCCGCCACGACAGAGCCGGTTCCGATACTTGCCAGCACAGCGCCCAGTACACCGAACAGGGCTGAGCCTGCCAGCAAACCGGAAGCGATAAGCGTTCCCTTCTGAAATCTTGCATTGGAAACCTTCTCATCATCGGAGCTCTTCTTCAGAAGCGCAGCCATACCGCCACCGACGAGCAGCGGCGTGTTCAATTCCTGGGGCAGATACATGCCCAGCGCAAATGCCAGCGCCGGAACCCCCAACATATCCATCAGCAATGCCACAATACAGCCAATTCCGTACAGAATCCATGGAATGTTTGCTTTGGGGTCCATCAATGTAATGATAATCGTCTTCATGACATTTGCTTGTGGTGCCGGCAGTGCGGGGTTTGGAATCGCTTTTCCAGCCGCATCCAGGACAGTGAAACCAAATCCGGTATTCAGGACATACATCACCACGCCGACGGAAGCGGCCGCAACGAGGATTCCCAGGAACTTGAATCGTTCCTGCTGCATGGGAGTGGAACCGATCCAGTAGCCGATTTTCAAATCCGTAATAAAAGCTCCGGCCACAGACAAAGCGGTGCAGACAACAGATCCCATCACCAGTGCGATGGTCATGCCGGCGTCTCCGGACAACCCAGCCTTGACCAGAATGACGGAACCAATGATAAGCGTAACCAGCGTCATGCCGGAAACCGGGTTGGTACCCACGATGGCAATCGCTCTGGCCGCAACGGTTGTAAAGAGGAATGAAATTACAAAAGTGATAACGAGCGTCAGGAATCCGTAGCCGAAGGTACCGGTAATGATATAAAAGAAGATAAAGGTAAATACAAGGGAAACACCCAGAAGGGTGATAACGGATTTCATGGAAATATCGCTATCGGTGCGCTCGGAATTGGCGCTCTCGTGATGGCCGAAAATCTGTTTGAAACCCACGGAAAAGGACGAAACGATGATCTTTCCATTCTTAATGATTCCCATGAGACCGGCGGCTGCAATGGCACCGATACCCACCGGACGAACATAGTTCGCAAAGATTGTGCCCGGATCCATGGCCGCCATGTTTACACCGGCGACAAACTGGCCGTGGGCAAACAGCGGGACCAGCACAAACCAGGCCAGAAACGAGCCTCCGGCAATCACGGCGGCATACTTCAGTCCCACAATGTAGCCCAGGCCTACAAAAAACGCGGTTGCTTCCATCTTGAAAACCATCTTGGTTTTTGCAGTGAATTTCTGAAGTGTGCTTCCCAGCATCGTCGAATTGAAGTGAACGCCCCAGATGTGAAGCGTATCAGATAGAAAATCCAGCGTACCACCCACCAGCACACCGGTAATCAACGTCTTCGCCTGATTACCGGCAGATTCACCGGACACCAGAATCTCTGTAGTCGCCGTAGCTTCCGGGAAAGGCAACATACCATGCTGGTCCGCCACAAAATAACGGCGTAGGGGAATCAGGAACAATACGCCGAGGAAACCGCCGAGCAGCGCCGCAAAGAATATCGTGCTGAATTTCGGATCCAAGTTCAGCATATAAAGTGCGGGGAGGGTGAAAATGGCACCGGCCACAACTGCACCGGATGCGGCGCCAATGGACTGGATGATCACATTTTCCAGGATGGTGTTCTTTCTCGCGAACACCTTGCCCAACCCCACGGCCAGGATGGCAATGGGAATGGCGGCCTCAAATACCTGTCCGGCCTTGAGGCCGGAATATGCAGTCGCAAAGGTAAACAACGCGGCCATAATCACACCGGTGACGACGCTCCGTACCGTAATCTCCGGGACCGACTGGTCGGCCGGAATGAATGGAATATACTTTTCTCCCTCGGTCAGCGGCCTGTACGCATTGGCTGGTAGCCCTTTTTGTTGATCTGCCATATTCTTAATTCTCCCCTCTCGGATAAAATTTAATCTCTATCACTTTAAGTGAAAGCGAATGTTTTTTCAAGGGGAGATTGGCTGACAGAATGAGTGATGAGTGATGAGTGAGAAAGTGCGAGTAAAAGTGCGAGTGCGTGGGGGGAAGAAGTGTTCTGTGCGCCTGCGGCGCATGTGTTCTGTGTTCTGAAAGAAGGGGAAAAGAAGGAAAAGAAAGAACATGCATTGACAAGTGACCGTGACTGTTCCAGTTTCTCAGTCTTTTCTGTCTTTTCCGGTCAGAACACAGAACACGTGACCTTTCCCCCAAAACCTGTACCAAAAGCAATGAGAGTCC
>PFTO01000115.1:0-15874 GCA_002789615.1 Acidobacteria bacterium CG_4_9_14_3_um_filter_49_7
CGAACATCAGACACGCACGTCCATCACGGAAGAGACAGATACAGGGAGCCTCCGTATTCCCACAGAGCCTGACAACAACACGCTCTGTCTGGCCTGCCATGCCACCCACGGTGCCTTCGCGGACATCACCAAGGAAATGGTCGCTGAGTACGACCTTAATGAAACCGAAATTGGTAGTATTGTCAGCAAGCACACCAACCACCCGTACGGCCCGGAACGGCACATGGGACTCTCCCGCTGCACCATGTGCCACATGCCGAAAACGGCCAAGTCGGCAATAGACAACGACATTCACTCCCACACGTTCCAAGCCATTGCTCCCAAGAGCACGCTTGACTTCGAGATGCCCAACTCATGCGCACTCTCCTGCCATAACACCAAGGTAAATTCCTTCGGTTTTGGTCTGGATTCCGCCCCCGCTGCCTGGAACACAGACTTTGACGTGAAACAGGCCAACAAACTGGGCGAATATTTTGGTCTGGGTGGAAAATGGTGGGATACGACACCAGCAGAAGAAAAATAACCTGCCTTATCTATTAAAAGGTAAATAAAAAAGGGAGCCGTTCGGCTCCCTTTTTTTCTCCACCAGTCACAACACCTTTTGAATCAAATTTTCACAACTTCTCTTTCTTCATCAGGCTATCTATTCATTTTAGTCTCTTTCACAATATAGCAATCTTATATACATATATTCTCGTAGATATTTCTCCATTTTTTCACAAAAATGGTTGACAGGCTTCATCGTTTCATTCTATAATCAAGATATTCAATTGTGCGTGTGGTGTCTGTCACGTCTTATAACCTTTTAAAAACTTATAGGGAATAGCTTTGTGAAAGTTATCTGTTTCCTGATTGTCAGGACTGCTTTCTTTCGCAGGTGTTCAGGTGTCAGCAGACTGCTCTATTCGCCTTAGTGCAACAAAGTTCCCGACCGTTTTTATACGTTTGTCCTATTAGAAAGACAGGTCCTCTTTCCACTGTTAGAGGAATTCGAGGCTTCGGCTCAGGACGAACTGCAGTGGTGCGATACATGGGGCAAGCATCAACAACCTTTATATGGAGCAAAAGGAGGCTTCATATCTTGAATTCCTGGAAGTATTTCCAGAAAGTGATTTTTTACTTTTTTTTATGGAGGGTTTTATGAAGCGTTTAGGAATTATTACAGTCTTATTATTAATCGTATCTGTGGCAACATTCGCCGCTGCGCGATTCACGACCACTTCCGGCGACACTGGGGTTGTTTCCATGAAAGGTATGGAAAATCCGGCCCAGACAAGAGCCGCAATGAACACACCCCAGGTTCAGAAGATGGTTAAGCGGCTCCAGGCCTTCCTTGTGTCCACTAAGGGAACCAAGGATGCAACAGAAAACGCCTATGTGGGTTCTGAATATTGCATGGCGTGTCACACCTGGAGCAAAAACATTTTACCCTCAACCAAGCACTTCCAGTTCCTCCGTCGCCCGATCGCAGAGTGGACAATGGTTTCCGGCAAGGGTGTCATGGGCGATGCAGACGGTAATGGACAGGATGACTTCCTTGACGGCCTTGACTTCAACACCATCAGCTCCGCCTTTGACGCTTACAAGCCCAATGCACCGATTCTGTCAGTCGAAGACGGAACCTATTACATCACCATTGGCGATTTGAAGTATCCGGTTGTTGCCACAATGGCTGGTTATACCGGTGGCGCCCAGCGGTTTATGGTTCGCATCCCTGTTACTGACAGCGAAACCGGCTATTCCAAGTCGATTTACTTTGCACCGATCAGCTGGGGCGGAACTGCCTGGGCAACCAACAGCCCGACAAACTGGTATGCTGGTAGCGCACCGGTTTACAATGTTTCAACGACTATTCCTGACCTGAACCAGGCATCTAACTATTCCAAAACCTGCATAGGTTGCCACTCCACGGGTATCCGTAAGCTCAAGCAGTCTGCCAAGGGTGAATGGGAATTCCACGGTTACCCGGCAAGTCTGTATGCTCCGGATGATCCCATGTACTTTGATTATGATGGCGATGGCATCTATGAATTGATGAACATCGGCTGCGAAGCCTGCCACGGACCGGGTTCCAGGCATATCCTTGGCGCCGGTGATCCGGAAGAAATGTTGGGTGCTGACGATCTCGTGGCTCCTCTCGGCAATGAAGTATGCGGCCGCTGCCACAGTTCTTTCTCCTCCGTTCCCAATCATACCTTCAGCTGGTCGTTCGACGATGCCAACATGGTAAACTGGACACCTGTTACTGGTCTGCCGCTGACCGATTTCTATGATGACACAGCAGCCAGGTGGCCGGATGGCAAGCACTCCAAGTCAGGCCGTCCGTACACGGATTACATCAAGTCATCCAAGCCGACGTATGCTCACCACATGGTGACATGCGCGGAATGCCACAGTCCTCACAGCGCCAGGGGTGAATTCCAGCTCCGTACCTCTATCACAGAGTCAACGGATGAAGGCGACCTTCGCATTGCCACAGAGCCTGACAACAACACGCTCTGCCTCGCCTGCCATGCCACCCATGGTGCCTTCGCGGACATCACCAAAGAAATGGTCGCTGACTTAGAGGTCAACGAGGAAGCGATCGGGAAGGTGATATCAGAGCACTCTCACCATCCTTACGGACCTGAAAGAATAATGGGACTGTCCCGCTGCACATACTGCCACATGCCGACAACAGCCGGACACGGCACATTGACAACTCCGTCCCACACCTTTGAGTGCATCTCACCTGAAAAGACCCTGATGTATCAGGCTGAAGGTGGTATGCCCAACTCATGCGCAATTTCCTGCCACGATCAGAGGGTGAATATCTTCGGTCTCGGAGTTGATCCGAATCCGAACAACGCCATCTGGAACGAGCAGTTTGATGTGGACAATGCCACTGAACTGGCCAAGTATTATGGCCTCGGCGGCACATGGTGGGATACGACACCAGCAGAAGAAAAATAGTTTTCATTCTTGAATTCAAAACTTGAGGGGGCAATCGCCCCCTCTTTTTTTGTCTAAAGCTAACTCAGCAGCATCTTTTGCAGGGAATGGATGCGGTCCCGGATCTCAGCGGCAGCCTCGAATTTCAATTTCTTTGCCAGGCCTTTCATCTCCTTTTCCAGTTGCGCAATATGGTCAGCCAACTGCTCATGGTTCAAGTCCTGTGGAAACTTACCGTCCACGGATACGGTTACATAGTCCTGCTCAAAAATTGACGCCATCACGTTGCTGATGTTCTTAACAATGGATTCCGGCGTAATACCGTTTTCCCGGTTGTAGGCAACCTGGATCTTTTTGCGACGTCTCGTCTCCGCCAGTGTGGCCCGGATGGAATCCGTCTCCCTGTCCGCATAAAAAATAACAGTCCCCTTGACGTTTCTTGCCGCCCTGCCCGATACCTGAATCAATGAACGGGTGGAACGAAGGAAACCTTCTTTATCGGCATCCAGCACCGCCACAAGTGAGACTTCGGGCAAATCCAGCCCTTCCCTGAGCAGGTTTACCCCCACCAGCACGTCAAATTCACCAATCCGAAGGGCCCTGAGAATCTCAACGCGCTCAAGTGTATCAATGTCTGAATGGAGATAGCGCGCCCGGATTCCGAGGTCGTCAAAGTACTCGGACAGATTCTCAGCCATCCTTTTGGTTAGTGCCGTCACCAGCACTCGCTCACCGCTTTCCACCCGTTTTCGGACCTCTTCCAGCAGGTCGTCCACCTGATTTTTGGCCGGTTTCATTACAATTTCCGGATCCAGCAGACCCGTGGGTCGAATCACCTGCTCTGCAGTAATTCCATCTGACTTTTCAAGTTCGTAGTTCCCCGGCGTGGCCGAAACGTACACGACCTGGTGCAATTTCTTTTCAAATTCCTCAAAGCGAAGTGGCCGATTATCAAGTGCCGATGGCAGCCGGAAACCGTATTCCACCAGCGCTTCCTTCCGGCTTCGATCCCCTTTGTACATGCCCCCGACCTGGGGAATGGTCATGTGACTTTCATCCACAATGAGCAGAAAGTCGTCGGGGAAATAGTCCAGCAAGGTAAACGGAGGCTCCCCCTCCGCACGGCCCTCGATATGACGGCTGTAGTTCTCAATTCCCTTGCAGTGACCCACTTCCCGCATCATCTCCATATCATACATGGTACGCTGGGCAAGGCGCTGTGCCTCTAAAATACGGTTCTTACTATGAAACCAAGCCACCCGCTCATCCATTTCCGATTGAATAAGTCCCAGTGCGTCCAGCAACCGCTCTTTGGGCGTCGCATAGTGGCTGGACGGGTAAATTGTTGCCGACTCCAATGGGCTCAATCGCTTTCCGGTAATCTCATCAAATAATGAAATATTCTCCACTTCATCTCCAAAAAAACCGATCCGAATACCCTCTTCCTGGTAAGACGGGAAGATTTCCACCACGTCCCCCCTGACCCGGAACGTACCGTTGCCCGAATCGAACATCGCCCGCTGGTACTGCATGGACGCGAGCTCCCTGAGCAGCTTCCCTCTGTCCCGTACGTCCCCCACTGAAACCGTCACGCTCATGTCTCCATAGTTTTCCGGTGAACCCAGACCGTAAATGCAGGAAACGGATGCCACAACAATAACATCCCGTCTGGACAGAAGCGACCGGGTTGCAGAAAGCCGCAATCCCTCAATTTTTTCATTTATGGATGAATCTTTCTCGATGTAAGTGTCACTTCCCGGCAGATAGGCCTCCGGCTGATAGTAATCGTAATAGGAGACAAAATATTCCACCGCGTTTTCCGGAAAAAACAGTTTGAATTCCTGAAAGAGCTGCGCCGCAAGGGTTTTGTTGTGGGCCAGTATCAGCGTGGGGCGATCCCAGTCTTCAATCACATTTGCCATTGTGAATGTCTTACCGGAACCGGTCACTCCCAGCAGTGTCTGGTGAATATTGCCATCCTGCAGGCTTTTCAGCAGATTTTCAATGGCCCGGGGCTGATCCCCTGTCGGGCTGTATTTAGAAACCAGTTTGAATCTATCCATTCCCTACCCTTATCTACAAATTTGGTACAAACAGTATACCTTTAAGAAAGTGAATGTGCGAGTGGGCGTTTTGAGTGGGCGTGGGCGGCGGAAAAATCAGGGAAAGGAACCTGTCTCCTTCTTAACTCAACATTCAAAATTTGGCACTTAACATTCGTTGTGAAGCATCGCTTTCCAACGCTTACCAGTGCCAGTCAAAAAACGGAATTTTCTGAAACTCGTCATCAAATCGCGTGCCATCGTAGAAAAAAGAACCGGGAGAAAAAACTTCGCGTAATTCGTTGGCTGACAACTTTCCCGCCTTCGCAAGTTTGTGGTGCATTTCTTCTATGTAACCACGGATGAGATAGAAAGAAGCAAGATCAAAGAAATCGCAGATTGTGTTCATCAGTTCCAGGGCCTGGTAAAGATCCAATGCGCTGGCCAGCAGACCATCTGTGTGCATGCGTTTCCACAAAACTTTTTTTGTAAGAAACAGCGCGTAGTTAACCTCGCAGAGTGGAAATTTTTCCCGAAACCGTTCTTTCCCAATAGCGACAAAGAACTTTCCGCTTTCGATTCGGGATGTTCCAGCTTCGAGACTGTTTGCCACATGCGCCAGCACCCTTTCATTCCGGTGAATCAATTCTTCATCCCTGAAGCTGTGATACGTTTTCATGTATTCGCAATTTCGAATTTCCTGACACCAGGCCGCCGCCATTCTCTCCTTGTTGGCACGAATCATTTCCACCAACTGGGTGCGTCTCATGTGTTCCTCCCTGTTAAGATACTTAAAATATAGTTCCAAAGTCTGATTCCGTCAAATATTGACCTTGTTAAGGATACATTTTTCCATGTATTTCCAAAATCGCGCCAAAGTGACCGGATACTGACCATCTTTGATCGGTTTCTGACCATCCTTCCAATAAACATTTATTACTACTATACTTTATTTTCTGCAGTTGCATTTTTTTCAAAATCTGGCACGCATCTCGCATTATTCAGGTGTGTCCGCGAGGGCCAGCTCCGGGACAAACCACAATGGAAGCCCTCGCGGGCCCCCTCCATTTCCGGCTTGGCGACCTCCATTGCCTGCCGGAAGATTACCCCGGATGACCTCCCGGGGTTTTTTTATTCCCCCATTACTCTCTTTCTTCATCTGACCCTGCATTTCTAATAGTGGACTGAATTTTTAGCATCAAGTATAATGATGAGTGAAGAACGACGAAGACAGAAGTTCATATCCATCAAGCCTGTGCAGTTGGATTTGACATCTCTCCGATAAATGAAGGAGATACTTATGGCAGCTTATCCGTTTCGAAACCTCGTATTTGAAGGTGGAGGAGTAAAGGGCATTGCCTATCTCGGTGCCCTCCAGGTGTTGGAAAAGAAGAAGATTCTGAAACACATACAACGTATCGGGGGAACGTCCGCCGGTGCTATCAATGCGGTACTCCTTGCATTGGGATACACGCTGGATGAAACAGGAGATATCCTCACTGCACTGAATTTCAACAACTTTATGGACTCGTCCTGGGGCGTGGTCCGGGATACAGACCGTCTCATTTCGAAATTCGGCTGGTACAAGGGAGATTTTTTCCGCAAATGGATGGGACAGCTCATCGAGAAAAAGACGGGGAATCCCCATTCTACATTCAATGATCTTTCCCAGATGAGCTTTCCTGACCTGTACCTGGTTGGAACAAATCTTTCCACTGGTTTTTCCGAGGTCTTTTCGGTGGAACACACTCCCAGAATGCCGGTGGCAGATGCTGCTCGCATTTCCATGTCCATACCGCTCTTTTTTGCGGCAGTTCGTAACTTCAGAGGAGACGTCTTTGTGGACGGCGGCGTATTCAACAACTTTCCCGTCAAGCTGTTTGATAGAGAAAAATACGTTGAAGAAAAAGCTCGCAAACGCCATCTGCACACCACTGAATACTACGAGCAAGTCAACAGTGGACGGCCTGCGAACAGCAGCCCGTATGTTTATAACAAGGAAACACTCGGTTTCCGCCTGGACACAAAGGAAGAAATCGCCATGTTCCGTGACAGTGCCGAACCTCCCCACCACAAAATAGACGACTTTTTTGATTATGGAAAAGCGTTAATCCATGCAATTCTCAACGTTCAATCCAACCAGCACCTTCACAGTGATGACTGGCACCGAACTGTTTATATTGATACTCTCGGCGTTGAGACCACTGATTTCGATATCAGCGATGAAAAGAAGGCGGCTCTGCTGGAACAGGGTATCATTGGAACTGAGACATACTTTGACTGGTACGACAAAGCCGATCCCGCAGACATGCCCATAAACCGACCGGGGGGAAAGTAGAGCGAAGTTTGAGTTTAAGTCTGAGCCTGGATAGAACTCAGACAAAATAGTGAAGTATCCATCCCTCGCTTTTTTTGAATCCTTCACTCATCACCCATTGGCTTTCGCTTCTTTCCCAGTTTTTTCTGCAAGCTTTCCGAGTTTACACTTTGACTCAAGCTCAACTCATCTTGCTACCCTCATTTCTGAATATTTTCCATGTTCACCGGGTAGAACTGTCAGGTACAATGAGGTCAGGTTTAAACTCTGACTTAAAAGGGGATACAATGGAAAATTTAAAGGTATGGTTAAAACCGGAGGTTGTCTGGTTCATTGTCGGCATAATTCTGATGCTGATGGAAATGGCCGTCCCGGGCCTGGTTATTATTTTTTTCGGTATCGGTGCCATCGTCGTGTCGCTCATCTGTATGGTAGCATCGCCTTCTTTGACAGTTCAACTTATCATTTTTATTGTTGTTTCCAGTCTTTCACTGGCACTGCTTCGAAGCTGGTTTAAAACCCGATTTTTCAGCTCCACTGATGGGATGACAGGAGATCCTACCGTACTGGATGAATTCACGGGCAAAACGGCCGTCGCGGAAACCGCTATCTTACCCGGAATGCCAGGGAGAGTAGAATTCAAAGGAACCCACTGGAAGGCTGAATCCGACCAGGAAATCGCCGCCGGGGAAGTCGTTGTTGTTCTGGAAAAGGACAACATCACACTGAAAGTCACAAAATCATCATCAAAATAGGAGGGACAAATGCCCTATATCATCATTCTTGCCGCACTGGCCATATTTCTGATTATCGTTTTTTTAAAAACTGTTCGAATTGTACCCCAACGCCAAGCGTACATTGTCGAACGTCTGGGAAAATACAGGGCCACATTGGAAGCGGGATTCCATATTCTGGTTCCATTCGCTGACCGTGTATCCTACATTCATTCACTGAAAGAAACCGCAATTGATGTCCCGCCCCAAAGCTGCATTACCCGGGACAATATTGCGGTGGAAGTGGACGGCATACTCTATCTTCAGGTCATGGATCCGAGAAAAGCCTCTTACGGCATCAACAATTTTCAGTTCGCATCCACCCAGCTGGCCCAGACAACCATGCGTTCCGTAATCGGAAAGCTGGACCTGGACAAAACCTTTGAAGAACGGGACACCATCAACAGCGCAATCGTGGACGCAGTTGACAAAGCATCTGATCCATGGGGCGTAAAAGTCTCCCGCTATGAAGTCAAGAACATTGTCCCACCGGAAAGCATCAAGTCCGCCATGGAGAAACAGATGCGCGCCGAACGTGAAAAACGGGCCACCATTGCCGAATCGGAAGGAGAACGTCAGGCGGAAATCAACCGCGCCGATGGATCCCGGCAGGCCGCAATTGCCCGCTCTGAAGGCGAACGGCAGAAACGGATTAACGAAGCAGAAGGCCGCGCCGCGGAAATCGAGAAAGTGGCCATTGCTACGGCAACTGGTATTCAGAAAATTGCCACCGCCATCACCGCCAATGGCGGCCTGGAAGCCGTCAACCTTCGGATTGCGGAACAGTATCTGAATGAATTCGGAAAGCTTGCCAAAGAAAACAACACCATGATTATTCCCACCAACATGTCCGACATTGCCGGCATCCTGGGGACAGCTGCGAAAGTGATTCAAAAAGCCAGTGCCCCGACAGAAACGAAGCAAGTTTGAATAGAAAGCAAGGTTAAGGTTGAGTTTAAAAAGGGACCCGGTATCGGGTCCCTTTTTTGCTTTCCTGTCAGTTCACCACACAATATTTATCGTTCTCCATTCGTCCAGAGGCAGTAGAGACCTTGTTCTTCCCGGCAGCCTTTCCATCGTACATTGCCTGGTCAGCCTGACTGATGGCCATCGCAAGGTCATCACCCGCAGATTCATAGGTCGAAACACCAATCGTTACTGTAACGGGTCGTTCGTTTCCATTTGTCGAAATCTCTGCGGTCGCCACTTCATTTCTTATTTTTTCTGCCAGCGTGCTTCCCCCCTTCATATCCGTGTCCCGAAGAAGAAAAAGAAATTCTTCGCCCCCCCACCGGCACACACTATCTGACTGGCGAATACAATGTTGAAAAATCCGAGATAGCGCTTTCAGCACCTCGTCCCCGGCCTCATGCCCGAAGGTATCATTAATCTCTTTGAAATCATCCACATCCGCCATCAGCAGGGCAAAGTCCTCTTTACTCCGCTCGTATCTGGACATCTCAACATCCAGTGCCTCCAGCATATTCCGGCGATTTGGCAATCCGGTCAACGTGTCTGTTCTTGATTGTATCCGAAGACGACCATTCAACCTGTTCAATAATCTGTTGGCATTCTTCTTTGCCTGGAAAGAGCGATACAAAATCCACAGAATCAGTAGAACAATCCCCAGAAAAATCGCCATAAAAATCTGTATCAACCGGTCCCGTTTCTCCTTGAGTTCAGCGATTTTCTTCTCGTGATCCAGTCGTTCTTTCTCGTTTCGAAGCCGCTCTTTTTCGTACTGCAACTTCAACTTGTCCACTGATTGTCTGCTTTTTTCTCCATAGTACAGATACAGGTTGGAAAAATGCAACGCTTCCTTATAATTACCGTCTTCTTCATAAAGCTTGGACAGTTGTTTACTGATTTCCGCCGCTTCACGCTTTGACTTGATGTCAGAATAAATGTCGAATGCCTTTCTCAGATAATCTCTGGCTTTTTTGTGTTTTCCTATCTTCAGATAGAGTTGGCCCAACTGCCCATAAAGGTTCGCTTCCCCATTTCGATTTCCAAGCATCCGGTATGTAGCCAGCGCCTTCTTAACGTACGGTTCCATTTCACTCAATTTCCCCTGTGAAAATAGAATCGCCCCGATGGAAGCATTGGCATCCGCCAGCCCCTGTTTGTCCCCGGTAGCCTGGAATTTTTTCAAAGCCTTCTTTGCCGCAGATAAAGCCTCTGGAAGTCGATTGAGGTCCCGATAAGCAGAACAAAGGTTAATATAGGTCGTTCCCATACCTTCCCGATGCTTGAGCTTCTGAAAAATAGCCAGGGATTCTTTGTACTTGCTGATTGCATCCTGAAGCATTCCCGCCTCATGAAATAAGAGTCCCACGTTGATTTCGCTCATGGCAGCATTCTTCCTGTCTCCCAACTTAGCGAACATAGCATAAGCTTCCTGAAACTGCGGCAGAGCACTGTCCACATCTCCTTTGTACCAGTATGCCACTCCCATTTCATTCAGGGAGCTGGCAATTGTCTTTCTGTCATCAATTTCCCGAGCCAGTTTCAATGAGTCTCTGTAATATGACAGGGCCTCATCATAACGGCCAAGATCTGTCAGTGCGAATCCCACGCGATTCATCGCATATGCAATTCCCTTTCGGTTTTTTCGCTGCTTCTGCAGTGCCAGCAACTCCTCAAAAGTCTTCAATGCCGTCTCATATTTTCCGTTGGCACATTGCCCCTTCCCAAATTGCTCCATTGCAATGGCTTCCAACTCAGAATCACCCAATTTCCGTGCAAGATTTAAAGCACTTTGAGCATATTCAAGACTTTCTCCCACTGAACGACCCAGAAGTGCTTCAGACAATCGTGAAAGGAGTCGAACCCTCTCTTCTCCCTGTACCGCGGACAATTGACTCTTCATTGACGAAACATCAGCTGGGATATCTGAAACGGTTCCGCCATACAACGGGGAAAAAATTGTTGTCGTCATCAATAAAAGCATAAATAAGAACTGTTTCCATCTGTCCATAAGCTTAAAATAGGCGACGAAGTCACGGATGTCAAGTCTCAGGTGAACCAAACACAGGGAAAACGACCCCTGTCACAAAGAATCAACTGCAGTCTCTGCAGTCTGCTGAACCCCTCTGCAGAAAAATGAGCTATAATGAAATCTGACGATCTTAAATTCAAGGGGGACATGAATGGAACTGAAACAGCACCTTGTCGAGATGATTCGACGCGCATCCACTGACCTGCCACCGGATGTGGAAGCAAGGCTTGAAAAAGCCCTGCGGGATTCCAACAGTGGATCCACAGAAGAGAGCGTGTTTAAGGTCATACTGGAAAACGTAAAACTGGCGCGGGAAAATTCTACACCTATCTGTCAGGATACCGGCCATGTTATTTTCTATGTCAACTATCCCGCAACCATGCGGGAATCGGATATCCGCAAAGCCATCGAAGAAGCGGCAGTTGTCAGTACAGAAAAAAACTATCTGCGTCCAAACGCTGTAGACCCGGTCAGCGGAAAGAACTCCGGCAACAATGTGGGCATCAATGCACCATTTGTTACCTATCACCAGTGGGATAAGCCGGAAGTCGAATTCAAACTGATGCTGAAGGGCGGGGGAAGCGAAAATGTCGGAACCCAGTACAAGCTTCCATTTGTGGAACTGAATGCGGGCCGGGACTTTGAAGGGGTTCGCCGCCTGGTTATCGACGCGGTTCGCAAAGCTCAGGGATTCGGTTGCGCCCCCGGTACCATTGGCGTCGGCATCGGAGGAGACAGGGGCGCTTCATACCTGCTTTCCAAGAAGAACTTCTTCCGGAAAATGGAATCGGAAAATCCCATTCCGGAATTGAATGAACTGGAAAACCAGTTGGAAAGAGAACTCAATTCCCTCGGGATTGGTCCCATGGGTTTCGGCGGCAACACCACTGTACTGGACGTCTTCGTTTCCGCTCAGCATCGGCATCCGGCCACCTATTACGTGGCAATTTCATACATGTGCTGGGCATTCAGAAGAAAGACAATGACCATTAATGAAAAAGGTGAGGTGCACTATGGAAATTAAAATTAACCTCCCGGTCAGCGAAGAGGAAATTCGTAAACTCAAAATCGGTGACGAAGTGCTATTGAGCGGCATCATGGTCACCTCACGGGACATGGCTCACAAATTGATGCACGAAGAAAAGCCGGATTTCATCCGTCCCTTCCTTAAAAATTCAATGATCTACCACTGCGGCCCCGTAGTCAAGAAGCATGAGAATGGCAAATACAGCTTTGTGGCAGCCGGCCCAACCACATCCACAAGAGAAGAACCCTACCAGGCAGATGTCATTGAGGAATACAAGGTCCGTGGTGTTATCGGCAAAGGCGGAATGGGACCCAAGACTCTTGCCGGTCTTCAAAAAACCGGCGCTGTTTACCTCCATGCGGTGGGCGGCCTGGGTACCTTACTGGCCCAGCGCATCGTCAAG
Organism: Acidobacteria bacterium CG_4_9_14_3_um_filter_49_7; assembly: GCA_002789615.1. GTDB lineage: Bacteria > Acidobacteriota > Holophagae > Thermotomaculales > Thermotomaculaceae > UM-FILTER-49-7. The sequence goes on from PFTO01000115.1 coordinate 12,492, forward strand.
GTAATCGACGTCTTCAAGCTGGAAGAATTCGGTAGCCCGGAAGCCTTCTGGATTATCGAAGCCAAAGACTTTCCTGTAGTTGTAACCATGGATTCCCACGGCAATTCTCTGCACAAAACTGTGCTGGAAAACTCCATGGCACGCTCTGAAGAACTGCTGGCCAACGGCTGAGCCAAAGCCACGGGAAAAGGAAAATAAACCGGGGCAATTCCGGCCCCGGCTTTCTTCACTCCATGTTGCTCATTGAAAATTCGTTCCAACTGGAACAGGCACAAAAAGAAATCGAACTGGCCGATGTTCTTGCCGTGGACATTGAGACCTTCGGCCACGCATCAATGAATGAACTGGGACAGGTTCGTCTGATCCAGGTGGGCACCGACAACGAACGCTACATCTTCGACATGTTGCTCACCGGTTTCCCCGCATTCCTCAAACCCATCTTTGCCAACCCCGAAATCACAAAAATCTTCCACTACGGCGTCTTCGACATGTCTCATCTCATTCATCACTACCGTGTCAGGTTCCACAACATCTTTTGTACCTACCTGGCATCCAGGGTGCTTTCCACAGGGTTGAAAGTTCGAAACTCGTTGAAAGATGTGGTTAAGCGCTATCTGGATGAAGATCTTGATAAAGAAGAGCAAACCAGCGATTGGAGCGGCGACATCAGCGCCAGCCAGCTATCCTACGCTGCGAAGGACGTGGAGATTCTGCTGCCTCTTCATCGGAAGCTCGCAGGAATTCTTGAGGAAAAGGGACTTCGACATATTGCCCGTCTGGAATTCGGCCTGCAACGGCTGCAGGCGCATTTGCTCGCCAATGGACTTCCGGTGAGCCGGACTACCATTGAAAGTGAATGCCAGGGGATTGCCAGCCAGTTTCCCGGCAATTTTGACCTCACCGAGCTGGTTCAGTCCGGCAAAAAGCTCCCTTCCAAAGGACTTCAGCAGCTGGTGGAACGTTACCGGCTACTGGGAGATCTTGCATCTGTTGGATTTGTGCCGGATTTTCGTACAGACTGGCGGGATTGCGGCGGGTTCTACCAGAAGAATTATGAATCCGAAATCAACGGCCTCCTGTCATCCCCTGTTTTCAACCTGACGTTCAAAGGATTGTGGCTGGCTGCACTGAGTGCCAATGCCAGAGATTACAGAAGCCGGGAACATCTTGAGGACCCGGAATTCCTCAAATCCAGGGAAGCTGCCATGCTCCGCGCCCTTGGTGAAAAAGATCATCCTGCCATGGATCGTTACAAATACCATATTCGTGAGTTCATGGAGCAATATCCCGGCATCCTGAAATGGCAGGAAAAGGCCGGGGCCATTCTCGTGGAGAAGAAACCCATTCGGATCAGTGATGGCCGTGTGATTCACACCCGCATGTTTGAGGCCCATCGTCCAGACTGCCTCCATCAGATCATGGGTGCCACCGTAGCCGACTTCATTAAAACTGTGATGCTTCTCTTATTTGACAAGGGTATCCTGCCCTGTCAGTACGATCACGCCCGCATCCAACTCACCATCCAGGGCGGAGAATCCGACAGCATCCGCACTGCCATTCAATCCGCTGGAAAATTTGCTTTCGGTCAACCACTTCCGGAACATCTGTTCAGGATAGAGGAAGACAAGGTTGAGTAGAAGGCAAGGTTAAGGTTAAGTAAAGAAGGGAAGGAGAGAAAGTTGAGTTTAAGTTTAAGTTTAAGTCCGGATAAGACTCGGAAAAGACCGGCAATTGTCTGTATTTTCCCCCACTCAAACTTATCTTCCTCTGTTTCCGTTCCCATCCCCTGTCTGTACTTAAACTCAAACTTAGACTTAGACTTATCTTCTTCATTCGCGTCCCAGGGAGTCGGCAAATGAAGAAGATTCTTATCCTGACCATTGGTGTCATATCTATTTCATTTTCCGCCATCTTCATCCGTTTCTGTCCCGATGTGCCCGTCATCTCTATTGCCGCGTGGCGAATGGTCATCGCAAGCTGTGTTCTGATTGCCATTGCCGTTGCCAGAAAGGTCCGCTTCACCGGCATTCGGAAAAGGGAATGGGGCATTGCCTGCATGGGTGCCGTCTTCCTCACTCTCCACTTCGCCAGCTGGATTACCTCACTGAAACTCACGTCCGTGGCAAGTTCCGTTGCGCTGGTTACCACAAACCCCATCTTTGTGGGCATATTTTCCTGGATTATCCTGAAGGAAAAGCAACAGAAAGAACTCATCATCGGCATAGTGTTGTCCGTGTCCGGCAGTCTGATTCTGGCGGTGGGAGACGGCGGCCTGTCCGGACTCGCCATTACCAACAAAGACGCTCTCATCGGCGACATCCTGGCCCTCACCGGTGCCATCATGGGCAGCGGCTACCTTATTTCCGGGAGCATCATCCGGGAAAAAGTGGATACCTTCCGGTACATTCTAATGGTTTATCCTCTGACTGCGGTTCTGCTTCTTCTGGTAACTGTAGTTGGTAAATTCCCGCTGACCGGGTTTTCCCGCATCTCATACATAAACCTGATACTTCTAGCACTTGTCTCCCAGCTCCTGGGCCACACAGCATTCAATTGGGCATTGAAACATCTGAAGGCCAGCATGGTAGCTGTCACCATTCTGGGTGAACCCATCGGGGCGGCCATCCTTGCCTGGCTCTTCTTCCGGGAAAGCATCTCCGCCTCCCAGACTATCGGAATGGCCCTCATCTTCACAGCCATCATCATCAGTGCCCGCAAGGGTGGTAAATCCCTTCCCAGGGACATTGTCACTTAGGGCTTTCTCACAACCTCTGGTATCAGAAAATCCAGGATTTTATCGGCCGCGAAGAAATCCTGTTTCCTGAACCGATCAAATTGATGGGTTTCACATCTGCTGATCGTGTCGGTCAGCTTATCAAAACTTGATACCCACAGCACATAGTTCTTCTCAGACATGTACCGCGCAATATCCAGTTGATGCCTGTCCTTTCTCTCAAGATTCGGCACCACAATAATCTTTTTCTGCAATTCAAGTAATCGGTATATCGAGCCCGCTCCCCCGTGGGAGATTACAAGGTCGCAATCCCGATAGTAATCCTTGATCTCATCAGTGAAGTTGAAATACGGAAAATGATCAGGTGTATAGTTGCCATCCGCAATCTGCAGTGTAAATTCATGAATTGAATCCTTGAAGTGTTCATCAACGTATCGGATCAGCCCATCAAATTTCGTCGTGCCCACCGTAACGAATATCTTCATAATAGCCCACCGAAAATAGAATGCGGGTAGTGCCGCTTCTGCTCCCTGTTTTGCACATAAAACCTGTCCGCTATTCTATACATGACTCTTCCAGTCCACGATCTCGTTTCAAACCGGGACCAGGTTTCAACGTGCACGATTTTTGCGCCAAGCAGTCTGAAATA
>PFTO01000115.1:15895-19321 GCA_002789615.1 Acidobacteria bacterium CG_4_9_14_3_um_filter_49_7
TCCCGGACCCGTTGAAATTACACCCTTCACCTTCCAGGCCCGGTGTATCCTTCGCAGGTATTTCAGATACAGCCATAAGTTCCCGGGAATTTTAAGAACCGCCACCTTTCGAGAGTGTTTGTCCCGGACAGGCGGAAGACTGTAATTCGTCAAAGATTTGATTTCCTGGTTGTTCTCGCATAAACCAACCCACTGAACGCTGGAACATCTTCCAGTATCAATCATTTTTGACAGCAGTCGAGTCATCTGGGTTTTATCTCCACCTTCGCCGTATATCAGCAGGATTGCATCCGGTTTCATTTCACTACTTCCCGGATCGCCATTGCAAGCCCTTCGTACGCTGCAACTGAATCATACTGCCCGGCGGTTCTGACTGCCTGCTGGGACAAGGATTGCCTTTCACTCAAGCTCAATTTCCGGAACATAGCAATTTTTTCAGCAAGCTCAAGAAAATTCCCGGGTTCAAACAGAAAACCATTCTCACCTTCCCGGATATATCCGGAAAGCCCGCCTGTATTCGACCCGATTACCGGAACACCGCACGCCATCGCTTCAAGGCCAACGAGCCCCAGGCTTTCATCGGTCCGAACGGTAGGAAAAATGAAAATGTCAAAACTGCGATACATGGCGGGAAGTGCTGTCTGTAACACAGGGCCAATATAACTAACATCTGCTTCAAGGCCCAGAGCGGCGATCATGCTTTCAAGAGAATCCATCTCCTCCCCGCCACCCACCAGAATCGCCTTGAACCCGTTTTCAGACCTTTCGTTCTTAATCTTGTGAAGTGCTTTCAGCAAAACATCCCATCCTTTGTACCGGTCGATCCGCGAAACATATCCGATGGTTATAGTCTCCTGATCCACCCCCGGTTCTCTTTCCGGAGTGAAGCATGACAGGTCAATACCGCCGGAATATGAGATATAAATATTTGGATGATTGTATTTTTCTGCAACTTTATTCCTGAAAAAATCAGACGGCACAACTAGCATCGCCGCACGGCGGATCAAATCGCAGTTGAGGTCCAGAATTTTTCTCCCCACAGGCCCGTATGGGGAAAGATCACTCCCATGAAAATTGATCACCAGTGGTTTCCTGATGAAAGACCGCGCGGGGACAAGGGGTAACAGAGAATGAGTCGCATAGTGAACATAAATGACATCATAATTCCCTTCGAAAAGCCCCATATAAATTTCAAAGACAAAGCGGGAATACTTCCAGATTTTTTCCACCACGTTCCGTCCTCTCCCTCGAATCACAGCCCTGATAATTTCCATGCCTCTGCCAGCCATAGCTTCCACAAAATTTTGAACGAAAATTCCATAAGAAGGCTGGTTCCTGGAAGGATACATATTTGAAATCAGGAGAAGTCTGATTTCCCCGCTTTTTTCCCTGACACCAGAAAATGTAAGCGCCATAATAGCGGCAAGCAGGGGCGCAGTAATTCCTGAATACACGATGTGCCCGGATGTGACGCTGATACCGAGAGCAAGCAACAGCATAAGGGTGATATGGATCGCGTAGGGGTTGCGCTGCCTGGACCTCCATGCTCCACATAACAAAACGGTGAAAAATCCATATACAATTGTCACACCGACAATGCCGTACGTCATCAACATGTCAATGACGTCAATCTCTACGAGCTTGGTACCGGAAATGTACATCCACCACTGCTTGCCGGTTCCGAAGATCCACTCAAAAAAAGAGTATTGAGAAACGAATGCCTTCATGCTCTGGGCGGCCCATACATTTCGTGAACTGAAAGCAACGGTTACCAGATCATTGTGCGCATAGTTGTAGGCCAGTCTCGCAATCAGATGCATTTTATACAGCGCGTGGTGGATACCTGCAAAACCCGCAAGTGGCGCAATAACTGCAACCATTATAAAGAAGCGCCTGTCATCTCTGTTGAATGTTCTGCGATTTTTCCTGGCAATGCCATCAATTATCGGAAATGCCAGAAACAGGATCAGGGAAGACAGAATTGCCACCTTACTCGTGGACAAAGCACTGATACCCACGTTGACAACAGCAAAAACCAGAAAGGCACGTCGCTGCTCTTTGATGATGAATCGCATCAATATCAGGGCACTGGAGAATACGACTGCGCTGGCCATCTCATTGCCGGTGAAAATAAACCCCCTCGCACCAATCCACTGGCCACCCGCTCCCACATATTGAGGATATCCATATCCCATCGCTCCCAGAAGGAGGTTGATTGCCAGAATGACAAAAGAGACGATCGCAAGCACATGTATCCAATTCTCGTTGCCCTTCCTAACCACTTTCTTAAAGAAAACAAATAAGATAACAATCGCCAGAAACTTCGACAGGAGGACCAGACCTTTAGCTGCCTCAACCGGATTAGAAAGAATCAGTGAATGTGCGGCAAAATATGTCAGCATCACCCCGCCCACAAACAGCACCAGTGTTCGCCTGCTCAGGTAAACAAGTATCAAAGCGAGAATGATGAATTTGTATATGCTCGAAATGGAGGGCCCACCTTCTCTGATTAATGCACCATTCACTGAGTCCACAAGCAGATAAGGTACAATGAGACAAAATATAATGCCGTAAACAGAAAGACCTCTACCAATCTTCAATCTCAATCTCAATCTCTCCCCTTCCCACCGAACGCCTCTGCTACTCCTCAAACGTACCCTGAAGCGTTTTCAGCTATTTTAGCACACCCTCCCCGAAGTTGCCTCTCACATACGAACTAGCCCTGAACCCTCACTACCCCCTTTGATAAAACCAGCAGAAAATTGCCGGTTACCGGTTGAATTCGGGTTCTATTTCCACAGCAATCCGTGCTGAGCCGCAAGAGTCGTCCGGGGCATCTGAACTGGGCATTTCAGCCATTCACTGTTCTTTTAGCTTGCCTCTTTCCGTGTTTTCTTTTATTCTTAGTGAGGGATACACATTTATGCTGACAATTTCTGGATTGCAAATACACCTCTTGTTGATTTCTGCGCTAATTTGCGGGATCAGCATGCCCGTGCTGATCAAACTGGCCCCGTCCTTGCGTCTGATGGATCATCCTACCTCCCGTAAACTCCATGAATATGCAAGGCCCAGCATTGGCGGAATTGGAATACTTCTGGGGGTTCTGGTATCATTTTTCTGGATTCCCGCGCCTTCCCGGTTCTGGGCATCCTATCTTTTTGCAATCGCCATCATCTCCGTCCTGGGCCTCGTAGACGACCTTTTTGATCTCTCTCCTTTTATCAAACTGGCAGTCCAGATCGCTGCAACTATTCTTCTCGTCCTGGGTACCGACCTTAGGATATCAGTAGGATTCGAGAATCTTCAAATACTGAACACCCCGGTGCTTTCCTTTCTTACAACCTGCTTCTGGATTGTCGGTATTACCAACTCCGTCAATCTCACTGATGGAATGGACGGACTGGCAGGTGGCATTTCGTTCTA
>PFTO01000084.1 GCA_002789615.1 Acidobacteria bacterium CG_4_9_14_3_um_filter_49_7
TTGGCGGTGGATTCCACCATGCGAAGCCCGGGAAAGGAGAAGGATTCTGTCCCGTTAATGATGTGGCAATCGGTATCAGGAAGTTCAAACAGGTTCATGGAAACAAGCGAATTCTTGTTGTGGATCTGGACTTCCATCAGGGAAATGGTACGGCCCTGATTTTTGAAAAAGATGATGCGTGTTTTACCTACTCCATTCACCGGGATACCTGGGACAAAGTAGAATCCACAACAAACATGGACATAGAGTTGCCGGATCATAGTGACGATGCAACCTACCTTGAAGCATTGAGATCAACATTGCCGGGAGTTTTGGATGGCTTTCAGCCCGAACTGATAGTGTATCTGGCAGGCGGGGACCCTCACTATGCAGATAAGCTGGGTACTTTTGAGCTGACAGACAATGGCATGCTTGAACGGGACATGTATGTAATGTCAGAGGCAAGAGACCGGGATTGTTCCGTCGCTATCCTGGCCGGTGGAGGTTATGGACAGGAATCCTGGAAATTATACTATCGCTTTATCAAATGCGTGATGCGGGGACAATGTAATGTTTAAAATTCCATTGAAATATCGTTGGACTTATCGTCACCTGACTTCTGCCGAGTTGTCGAGAGACTGTTCCTTTGATCTGTGTCTGAGTAACCTGTTTGAGGACAGTGGCCATCGGTTTATGGACTTCTATTCAGAGCAGGGTTTGCGGCTGGCGCTGAAGAGATACGGTTTTGTGGCAAAGCTGAGGGAACTGGGATATGAACAGACAGATATTCGTTTCGGGGTTCGGGAAGATGGGTCGCATTACCTGGAAGTATTTGAACCGCCATTTGAGAAAGAACGAGTAATCGCTGAGCTGATTGTCAGACGGACGGCTTTGGATGAAATTTTCCCGATTCTGAAGGTGGAATGGCTTTGTCTGCAGAACCCAAAGGTGGCTTTTTCCGATGAAAGACCGAGATTACCGGGTCAACACTATCCGGGGCTGGGGCTGGGAAAAGATGTTCTTTCGGCAATTGTCCTGATGGCACTGCGCCTCAAATACCAAGCTGTAACCAATGTGGCCGACCATTTTCACAATGCATATATCTATTCCGGTAGTTTTGACTTCTATAAAGCTGAGGATGCAGCTCGATTTCATGATTTTTGTCATTTTATGAAAGAGGGCGAACTTTCCATTGCTGATGTGGCGTGGGCACTGGAAACCGGGAAAATATTTCGAAAAGGAGAGGATGCTCCCTATCATTGGGAGCCGGCTGTTCAGATTCTTCCCCTCAGGTCCTCATTGGCAGAGAAATTCAGTTCAGCAGAATACACAGAAATGGTAGAAGCAAACTATGGGACATTTCAATTTGAATACCGTGCATAGATGTCCTCAAAGTAAGGCAGAGTGCTGGCACGTTTCTTGATGTTGTATCGGGTGGAACTTGATTACATGAGGAGGTTTTATGAAATTCAGAGCAGGAATGGCACTTACAGGGGTTTTGTTGATGTTTTCTATATCTTGCCACCATGCCGTAGTCGGAACACAAGTGGGGGCATATAATGGGCGTTTTGGAGGCAGTGTCGGGGTTCAAGGGGATGTTGACACGAATGGAATTGTGGTTCTTTCCCTGCTTGGGGCCCTGGTTGGCAGCGCCATTTATGCGGATACTCATCAATATGTGCAGCAAGGTCTTTCCGCAATTGATGTCAACATTCAACCGAAGGATGCGGAAATCAGCCTCGATGGTGTTGTGGTGGGCACGGCGGATCAATTTGACGGATATCCGCGTTTTCTCGTAGTGAATCCTGGTAATCATGAGGTTCAGGCGCGTAAAACCGGCTTTCACACCTACCGGGTCACTGTGAGGATCGCCCCGGGACAGCAGGTCAATTTAAACAAGGTAATGGAAAGAGGCCACGACATGGCACCGGTTTCTCCCCGTACGGAAACCAGACCTTCTTCTTCTGTTCAGATGGCGGCGCCTCTGAAGGTTAATTTTGAGATCAGTAATCCGGACGCCACAGTTTATGTCGATGGTGTGTTTGTGGGTACTGCCCGGGAGATCAGCCGGCTGCATGGCCCGTTGGTGGTAGATCAAAATGCCAAAAGAATTACGGTTGTTACAGCAAATAACAAAAAGGTGTTTCTTGTTTCCGACCTTTTGGCGGAGAACCGAGACGGCGTGATCCATTTGAAAGTTGACATGTGACACGACGCCCGCTATTCTGAAGTGACTGAAAAGCTCATAACTACTTAAGCTATGGAGGAAATGTGAAAGCAACTATTTTATCCTTCATTGTATTTCTGGTTTCAATGCCTCTTTTGGCCCAAGATTCAGTACCTTTTCAATATAAGTGGATTCAATTGAAAAATGGAATGCCGGTTCTGCTGATACCAGTGAAGGAAAATCCGGTTGTTTCTTCTACCATTGTGATGAAAGTGGGGCTGAAATATGAAAACAAGAAGAACAATGGAGTGTCTCATCTGCTGGAACATCTGATGTTCAATGGTACAGAAAGTCGGACTCAAAAACAACTATACGATGATCTTGATCGGGTTGGCTGCTACAGTAATGCCTCTACCGGAGATGATTACACCGCGTATTACATCCTCTGCGAGGAGGATAATTTCAGAAAGGCATTGGAAATTCAGGCTGATATGCTGTTTCATTCCACTTTGCCTGAGAATAAGATTCCCAAGGAAAAGTCCATTGTTATCCAAGAAATTAAGCGAGATAAAATCAGTCCGTCATATGAAGAAGGGGGTATATTTCACCATACCCTTTTCCCTGGCAGCAGCTACGGAATGAAGGTGCTGGGAGATGAAAATTCGGTGAAAGGAATTTCCCGGGATGAGATCCTCAAGTTTTATCATAAATACTACGCGCCTTCCAATGCGGTGGCGCTCATTGTCGGGGATTTCAATGAAAAGGAAATGATTGAAACGCTTGACAGTGTGTTGGGTGGCATACCGGCGGGAAATGTGAAAGGTGTCCCGGCAGATATTCGAATTCCAGTAGCGGAAAAAATGCAACTTCTTGAAGCAAAATCCCAAAACTACGACGTATACTATCGAATTTACCAGTGCGACAGGGTAGATTCCACGGACTTTGGTGCCCAGGAAGTGGCTGCAGAATTACTGGATCGCGCATTGAAACAGAAATTCAGTGACGTTGATGCGAGAATTTCCTGCGCCACTGTGTACACCGCAGATTATGGCATGATGAAAATTCGTGCCCGGGTAACCGGGAAGGATACGGCAACCGAGTTTGACAAGGCCCTGACAGCATTTCTCAAAGGATTCAGGATTGAACCGGATGAGGTAAAGGAAATTGCGAACCGTATGATTCAGGACACAGTATTTTCGCTGGAACGTCCCCACTTCTTTGGGATGCTAATCTCACCCCAGATTGCTGCGGGCCTTAAAAATCCCCTCTATCCGCAAAATGTGACCGAAAAGTCTGTGAACCGGTTTATCCGGCAACTCAACGGTGAAGACCGGGGCATTGCCATTTTCATTAAAGGCGGGGAGGAAAAACAATGAAACAGGTTCTTTCAATCCTGACCCTTCTTGTTGTTACCTGGGGATTTGCGACAACAAGGCCCGAAGGCACAATCGTATCAGTACAGAACTTACCGGGATCAGTGGCGGCAGGTTTTCATATTGCCTTGAGTGGGCGAAAAATACTGGAAAGGAGGCTGAATGCACCCGGGTTTGCCGATCTGACCGGGCACATTCTGGAACAGAACTACCGAAAAATGCAAAAGGACTTCGACAGACTGGGTTGCGAACTGCAGTTTTATGACTATCCCTTTATTCCCTTTGACGATTATTACACCCGGGATGAAATGTCATTTATTAGAGGGAAAGTTCCCAACAAAAACGTATCGAAAGCGATGTCCCTTGTTGCAGAACTGATTCAAAATGCTTGTGTTGTGGATGAAAAAGGACTGGCACAGGCTACACGTTCCTGTACCGGCGGAAACCGGATGCGAGCATCTCTCAGCACAGTGGCCGGGAATGAACTTAGAACACTTCTGTTTTCAGAAGATTATCCATCCTATCCGACCTATTTCAAGGGGCAGGCACCGAGTCTCGAGATGGTGCACAAGTTTATGAAGATTTATTTTTCTCCCACAAATATGATTGTCACGGTTTTGGGTGAGGTGGATTCAAATGCGTTGAAAAAATCAATTGAGAAAGATTTTTCCGGTTGGGGGGGAGACTCCTCCAGGATAGAGGTACATAAGGCAAAACAGACGATTCCGGAAAAAAAGACAGCCAGTCTTGAAACCAGACGAAAGAGCCAGGGTTATGTGTTGCTGGTAAGGCCATTGAAAGATGAAATGAATGCGAGGGAGATCGCGACCGCTCTTCTTTTCGCAAGGCAGGTGTCAGATGCGATTTCCTTCCAGTTGCGGGAGAAAGAAGGACTGGCTTACTCCATCGGGGCCGGTGTCAGAAACATTGGCGGGCACTATTTCCTTACCCTTGGCATGGGCACCTCTCCGAAATTCGTTACATCTTCTGCGGACCGGATGGACAATATGCTTGAATCCCTCCTGACAGGAGGGAAAATCGCTGAATCTGAGCTTCAGCGAATTCGAAATAGCCTCCTTATCTCCCGCAGAATGAAACGATTGACAAATGTCAACAAAGCATTTTTCAATGGACTTGATTTGCTCTGGAATCGTCCGCAAAATTTTGAAGAAGAGGTGGACAATTCCATCAAAAAAATGAATGTCGCGACACTTGAGAAGGCAAGAGCACTGTTGAGTGGCCCGGAAATTCGCATATTGATC
>PFTO01000020.1 GCA_002789615.1 Acidobacteria bacterium CG_4_9_14_3_um_filter_49_7
TTCATCAATGTTGATGGGCAATGGTTCCGTCTTGTTCAACAAGGTCATGGTCTTTGCCTCCACCTCAATATCCCCGGTCTCCATATATTTGTTCACCATGTTCGACGGGCGGGGCCGAACCTTCCCACTCACCCGGATTACGTCCCAGTCCCGAAGGGCCTTTGCATGCTGAAACACATCCGGTGCGGTATCGTCTTCGTTGAATGTCACCTGGGTAATCCCCCACCGATCCCGTAAATCCAGGAACACCAGCGAGCCTAAGTCCCGGTGACTGTTGATCCAGCCGTCAAGTATGACGGTTTCATCCACATGATGTCGATTCAATTCCCCGCATGTATGGGTTCTATTCAGCAATTTCATTTTCTATCTCCTTCAGCAGGTCCCCTACCGGGATTTCCCTCTGGGCGCTGTTTTCCATGTCACGAAGTATGAGAATATTTCTTTCCCTTTCCGATTCACCGGCCAATATAGCGAACCGCCCGCCGGCTTTGCTGATCTGTTTCAAACCGGATTTCAGCGAACTGGCCTCTGCCAGAACCACTGCGTGATGCCCCGCGTCTTTTAACGCAACAGATGTTTCAATCGCATAAGCAAGCTCATTTCCGATGGGAAGCACAAAATAAGTGGGATCGGGTGTGGAGAGTTGTCTGTCCCCCAGTACCATCATCAACCGGTCCATGCCCAGTGCCCAGCCGAAAGCCGGTACATCTGGACCGCCAAGTTCTTTTACCAGGTTGTCGTAACGGCCGCCACCAAGAATGGCGTTTTGTGCGCCCAAACCCTCGGAAATAACCTCAAAAACGGTACGGGTGTAATAGTCCAGTCCTCGAACCAGGTCGGTTGCCAGCTGGTATGTGACGCCCAGTACATCCAGAAAATGGAGGACTTGATGCTGATGCTCCAGACATCCCCCGCAAAGATGATCCTGAATGGATGGAGCATTCTTCACTACTTCCCCGCACCCCGGAACCTTGCAATCCAGTACCCGAAGTGGATTATTATTCATTCGACGCTGGCAATCTTCGCATAGCTCTTCCCGGTGACCGGAAAGATATTCCTGTAGCGCAGATCTGTAGTCGGGCCGACATTCCCGGCATCCCACCGAATTGATGTCTACTCGAAGGCCGGTGAGGCCCAGATCTCGCAGTAACCGTACCACCATTTCGATGGTATCAGCATCCACGTATGGATGGGAACTGCCGAACACCTCAGCGCCTGTCTGATAAAATTGGCGGTAACGGCCCTTCTGGGGCCGTTCGTAGCGAAACATGGGGCCAATGTAGAACAGACGTTTTACTCTTGCCTGCAGATCCATCCGGTGCTCAATGTAACTTCGGACAACCGACGCTGTACTTTCCGGGCGAAGGGTAATACTCCGACCTTTCCTGTCAGCAAACGTGTACATTTCCTTGTGGACAATGTCGGTGTCTTCCCCGATTCCCCTGGAAAACACTTCCGTGTATTCAAAAATGGGTGTACGGATTTCCTCAAACCCGTAACGGCGAAACAGCTTCCTGGCCATCTCTTCGTATTTCGTCCAGTTGCAAATTTCCGGGGCCAGAATGTCCCTTGTTCCTTTAACTGCATTGATTGCCATATTGCCCCCAAAGAATCGGATATCATGCCACACAACGGGCAGCCGTCCGGATTTGTTTTCAGCCGTTAATTATATCAGAAAAAGCATGGTGAGGGGGGAGGTGTTCTGTCTTCTGTGTTCAGTGTTCTGAAAGAAGGGGAAAGAGAGAACAAACAGGTGACACTTCCATGGCAAACATTCTGCCACATACCTCTGCTCTCATATGAACAAAAGTCCGGTGAAATGCGTATAGTTGAAGTGAACAGAAACAAGTGGGAGGGTTAGATGATTGGCACACTGTTCGGGCTTGGATTCATGTTGATGGCACTGGCCGTTTTTTTCTGGTTTTTTAAACTGATATTTAAGGCAATGTTCTTCCTGTCCGGCACCCTGATTGCATTGTTTATCGGACTGGCACTGTTCCCTATTTTGATCGTAGTGGCGTTAGTTGGCATTAAACTACTGTTGCTATTTTTTCTGCTGATCCCAATTCTGATTGCCGCTGTTATCCTGAAAATCATTCTTATCCCCTTTGCTTAAATCAACTTTTTGGTTGATTTAAGGGTGATGGATGATGGCAGGAAAGAAACAGGAAAATCCGAAACGCCATGCAAATTTGTAAATCCAGCTGTTTTTCTCATTTTTCAGAACCTAGTACACAGAAAACAGAACACTTCTTTTCTATTTGTATACCTTATGCTCCCTTGAAAAATAGTCTTTTGTAATTTCTTTGACCTTGGGGGTCAGGAGAATCACGGCTATGAGATTGGGAATGGCCATCAGACCCAGTGCAATATCTCCAAAGCCCCAGACAATTTCCAGTGAAAATATGGCCCCACCAAACAGCATGACCAGAAAAAGCATTTTGTAGGGCAAAACGCCCCGGTTGCCAAAAAGATACTGGACGGCACGGTCCCCGTAGTAGGACCAGGAAATGGCGGTTGAAACGGCAAAGAGAAAAACAGAAACTGTGACAAGGTACTTCCCATAGTGGCCAAAAATGGGCGCCAGCGCTACCTGAAAAGCGTAGGCGGTCATGGGAGATCCATTGAGGGCTTGCCCACTACCGTCCAGAACTGTCCATGCCCCTGTCGCTACAATTACCAGCCCCGTCATGGTGCAAACCACCAGGGTATCAATAAACGGCCCCAGCATGGCCACGCTGCCTTCACGGGCCGCCTCATCCGTCTTTGCTGCCGCATGGGCGATGGGAGCTGAGCCCTGCCCTGCCTCGTTGGAGAAAATTCCCCGTTTGACGCCCCACACCAGCGTGTACAGAAAGGTTGCCCCGGCAAAGCCACCGATCTGAGCCGGCGGATTGAAAGCAGATCCGACAATTGTCTGGAACATGCCGGGAATCTTGTCCAGGTTAAGCAACAGCGCCAGAAGCCCGGCAGCCACATACAGGATCGCCATGAATGGCGCAAGCTTGCTGGCCACTTTTCCAATGCGCTTGATGCCGCCGAGAATCACCGAACCGACGAGAACAACCAGTACAATTCCGGTAATCCAGGGTGCAATACCAAAATCAGACCGGAACTGGTCTGCCACGGTAAAGGCCTGGACCGCGTTTCCGGAGCCGAAGGATGAAATCGCAGCGCAGGTCGCAAAAAGTACTGCCATGGGTTTAAAGGCCTTGCCAAGGCCCATTTCAATGTAATACATCGGGCCGCCGGAGACTGAGCCGTCGGCATTCACTTTCCTGAACTTCAGGGACAGGGTGCATTCCGCATATTTCAGCGCCATTCCGAAAATTGCCGTAATCCACATCCAGAACAATGCTCCGGGGCCGCCGTAATGGATCGCTGTGGCTACACCGGCAATGTTGCCGATCCCAACCGTGGCGGACAACGCCGCAGACAGCGCTTGGAAGTGAGTGATGTCCCCTTCGTGGTTGGGGTCGTCATATTTACCGGTTATGATTTCCCAGGCGTGTTTGAATCGGCGTATTTGAACAAAACCGAGACGAAAAGTGACATAAATTCCCGCACCCAGCAACAATATCACCATGAAAGGCGCAATCTTGGGTGAATTCCAGATCAGGTCTGATATCCAGTTGATTATGGACTGTAAATGCTCCAAAAAAACCCCCCGGGGATGGTCAAATTTTGTCTATGGTACCATAGTTTATGCTATGATTAAGAGAATATTTGGCCAGGGAGGACTCACATATGCGCCAATTCATCCTGCTGACATCCATCATGCTTCTCGGGTTTTCACCACTGATCGCACAAGAGAATGAGCACAACACGAAGCAAAGAGGAAAGTCCAAAATAGTCGTCAACATTACCCCCTACAAGTACCAGGTTTCAGATACACCGTACGCTCACCCCCAGACCTTGACTTCAAAACAGGCAGCTAGAATCCTTGCCTCGATTTTCATTGAAAAAGGTCAGGGCGTACCCGTCTTGAACTCAGAAGACCGGATGATGCTGGCTCCGAAAATGGTGAAAGATTTTGGATCACTTGGAAAGAAAGAGCAACTGGAAATCACAAAGACATGGGAACACGAACAGAAAGACGGAACGTATATTGAAGACTATTCCATTCATCTCTATCTCTGTTTCGTAAAAGCGGACACACTGTATGTGGCCATTTCATACAAGAACCTGAAACCGGAAGAAACATATCATCTCGTTAAAGGGCGCTTCATGAAATGGATGAAGAGCAAAGACGGAAAAAATCTCCTCAATATCGTACTGATGGACAAATCATTATGGACCACAAATTTTGATAAACTTGTGTTTGACAAGAATATTGACTTTGATCCGAAAACCATCAAGAAGACAATTGACAAACATGCGGAACAGAAAGAAAAGCTGAAAGGGACACAATCGGAAAAGACGGAAGCAGCTACCCTCAGTTTTGAACAGTTGGAAAAAGAATTGAAACGATTGAATGACATGAAAGATAAAGGCCTGATCTCGGAAGAAGAGTACAAGAAAGCCCGAAGCCGGCTGATGAAACTGGCTGGTATCGGGAAATAGGTGGTGCATAGACAATGGAAAAGAAGAACCAGAACCTGCAAAGCGAAGTGGAGCTGCTGGGGGATCTGCTTTCACAAAAGCTGACCACAGATTCGGATATTTCCGACCTGATTCAACAAATCAAAGACAAGGGCATGATCTTGTCAATCGTCATTGAAGCCAACCCGGACATCGATGAAGAAGAGCTTGAATTCAACCAATTTGACCATCGTTTCCTGAAAAATATGAAGATTCGCCTCAATGAAGACGCTGACTGACCTCTCTCCATCTGAGGTTTGTGACGCGTTTCAGGAGATGGGACTCCCCTCATTCCGTTCCGGCCAGGTTTTGCAATGGGTATACGAGAATGGTGTCATGGATTTTCAGGAAATGACCAATCTTTCAAAATCACTGAGGGAAAAACTGACGGCTCAGTGGCAGTTGAACAGCCTTCGGGAAATCAAACGCAACGAAGCGGCAGACGGCACAGTTAAGTTTGGTCTTGTCCTCAATGACAACAACATCATCGAATCAGTACTCATTCCCATGGAAACAGGGAAAAGAACCTTCTGCATCTCGTCTCAGGTCGGTTGTGCCATGGGATGTGAGTTCTGCAACACGGCCCGGATGGGCTTCGTGCGCAATCTTACTCCCTCTGAAATCGTATGCCAGGTACTTCATCTTCGCCGACAAGCTGAACTCAACGAAAAACAGGCTTTCAACGTCGTTTTTATGGGGATGGGAGAACCGTTGGCCAACCTGGACAATGTCCTGAAAGCCATGAGCATCCTGACCGACCGGGACGGCTTGAATCTATCCCGGCGCCGGATCACCGTATCCACCTGCGGAATTGTCAACGGCATTCGCCGCCTGGCGCGGGAACCGCATCCGCCCCGTCTGGCCATCTCTCTTAATGCTTCCGACGATGAAACCAGGCAAAAAATCATGCCCATCACCGAAGGGAATCCCCTGTCCGAGCTGCTGGACCAGCTGAGACGCTATCCCCTTCCCCCCCGGGAACGGTTCACATTTGAGTACGTACTGATAAAGAACGTCAACGACCGGGACAAGGATGCCGCAAACCTGTCCCGTCTCCTGAACAAGCTTCGCTACAAAATCAACCTGATTCCATTCAATCCCTTCCCCGGCAGCGACTTTCTACCTCCGGATCCCGCCCGGATTGAAGCCTTTCAACAAATCCTTTTCAGCAAAAACATCACCGCCACCATCCGCAAAAGCAAGGGGCAGGACATCCAGGGCGCCTGCGGTCAGCTCGCAGCGAGTGTGAGAACAGAAAAAGAATGAGTGTCAGTGAGTCAAGAGCTACTTCGGCCCGTGGCACATTCGTGCCACTTTCCGGTGCTGAACCCGATTTGCACTTTCACGCAAGCATGAGCATAAATCAGGTCCAGTAGCGTCCCGCTTTGCGGGGGTCGAATCAGCAAACAGAGTCACAAAACGACTGAAACAACAACTTTCTATCATCATCTCCCATCCTTTTGGTTGGAAGAACCGTGCATGACCATTTGCCGGCTTACGCTCCTTTTGCTTGTCGTCATCTACCGACGTACAATTCCTCCCACGCTCCAGTCGCAAGCGCCACCATCTGACCGACAGCGGCTCTTCCGGCTGAAAAGGAGGAGGGGGCTTGTGCGTTGCGTATATATTTGTAACAAAGAACCCGCATTTTAAGAAAACGTAGTTTTGTGAAATAGGAATTTGTCCGGAGCAAGGCATTGAGCTTGCCCAAAATGAATCGTTTCGGACAAATTGCGTACTACCGACTATGTCGGGAGTGCGGGTTCAGAACCGTCAATCTGCAAGCAGTTTGGCAGCGTCCTTGGCAAAGTAGGTGAGGATGAGGTCTGCCCCGGCCCGCTTAATACAGGTCAGCATCTCCATCATGGCATTCTCCCGGTCAATCCACCCCATCTTCGCCGCAGCATTGACCATCGCGTATTCACCGCTAACATTGTACGCCGCCACCGGCAGCACGGTGTTCTGCTTCACATCGCTGATAATGTCCAGATACGGCATTGCGGGCTTCACCATCACAATATCCGCATTCTCCTCCACATCCAGCATTACTTCCTTCATCGCTTCCCGTCGGTTCGCCGGATCCATCTGGTAACTCTTCCGATCTCCAAACTGGGGCGGGGACTGTGCCGCATCCCGGAACGGACCATAAAAAGCCGAAGCGTATTTTGCCGCGTAAGACATAATGGGGATATGGGAAAATCCTTTTTCATCCAGTGCTCTGCGGATTCTGCCAATTCGGCCATCCATCATGTCGGAAGGGGCCACCATGTCCGCCCCGGCCTTTGCATGACTTACCGCCTCCCTGGCCAGTAACTCCAGGGTTTTGTCGTTGTGCACATCTTTATCTTCCACAAGTCCGCAATGACCGTGGGAAGTGTATTCGCACATGCAGACATCGGTGATCACGTAGATCTGGTCTGTCAGCTCCTTGATGCGTCGGATACCGCACTGGATAATTCCGTCGTCCGCATATGCTTCTGTTCCAAGCTCATCTTTATGTTCCGGGATACCGAACAGAATTACGGATTTGATTCCAAGTTCTGTTAGCTGGCTTATTTCCTCCTCTATCCGGTCCACCGAATACTGGAAGACACCCTCCATGGAGGATACGGGGGTTTTCACATTCTCCCCATCAATGAGGAACAGCGGGTAAATAAAATCATTGGCCGACAAGGTAGTTTCCCGTACCATGTCACGAATTAAACTGTTCTGCCGTAATCGCCTGGCTCTCAACTCCGGAAATTTCATCTCCTATCCTCCCGTCTTCAAAAGACCTTCAAGACTTTTTGTTATGAACTCTCAATTTGTTTCCTGCAATGGCGAATGGCGTCTGCCATTGTGAAGCGATTTGGAATTGAGCAGGAAAGTCCCGCATCCAGAATCGCCTTCCCAGTCACATCACCAATGGCTACCAGCACTTTCCCGCGGAGCACATCCAAACCCCATTTCTCTTCAAAACAATTGAAACAGGATGGACTGGCAAACACAACCCCCTGAAACTCTTTTTCGGGGAAATCGGTATCGGCACACACAGTACGATACACCACCAGCTTCTGGAATTGAATCCCCTTTTCCTTAAAGGATTTCGGAGGCTGAAAGGTGGAAAGGTCTGATGTGGGGAAAAGTATGCCTCTGGCATCGGGAAACTGTTCCAGAAATTCCGTCGGCCAGTAAGTGGAAGAATATCGGGATGGCACAAATGCTGCTTTCATCCCTCTTTGACGCAACGCTTCCGCCGTTTTCTCCCCCACACACCCAAAATGAACCCCCTTCAAAGAATCTACCGGCACCGCATCAAGAAAATAACGGACTCCCCGGCGGCTCCCGAAAAACACCCAGTCAAATTCATTCTTCGCAAAAGCAACAGGTACCGGTTCGAAACTGATCAATTGAACCGGTACAATATTCCCGTCCAGTTTATCTAACCGGGACAGACTTTCTTTTGAGCCCACTGCCAGTATTCTGCTCATGCCTTCATTGTATCAGAATCGTAGGCCCTCGCACCCCATCCGGTTTTACAAGATGGGGAAATTGTCCTATAATGACTGTAAGCTCGAATATATTTTTTATATTTATCCGGGCGCTTGAATTGAGTATGCAAGCAGGCAATTTGCCTAGATGAGGTTTTTTATGTGTGGAATTGTGTGTTATGCGGGCCTCCAGAATGCAGCGCCTATTCTCCTTGAAGGATTGAAACGACTGGAATACCGGGGATATGATTCCGCCGGTATCGCTATTGTGGACAGCAAACAAGAAACTGCGCACATGGTAAAATCTGTTGGTAAAGTTGCGGAACTGGAAAAGAAACTCAACCTGCGGGAACTCCCCGGAACCTATGGAATAGCCCATACCAGGTGGGCCACCCATGGAAAACCCACCGAAGAAAATGCACACCCCCACATAGACTGCACCGGCGATATCATGCTGATTCACAACGGTATCATCGAAAATTTCGCAGAACTGAAGAAAGAACTCATTGGAAAAGGTCACAAATTCCGTTCCGAAACAGATACCGAAGTTCTGGCACATCTGATTGAAGAATATTTGAAAGAAAGGGAAAAACTGGATCTTCCAGAGGCTGTCCGTAAGGCATTGAGCCGGGTGTCCGGTACCTTTGGTATTGCGGTTCTGCATCGCAAGATTCCAAACAAAATAGTAGTAGCAAGAAGGGGTAGCCCTCTCATCATTGGCGTTGGAAAGGACGAATTTCTCGCCGCCTCTGACATTAATGCCTTTATTCGCCACACCAACAAGGTCATATACCTCAACGATGATGAGATGGCCGTCCTCAATTCCACCAATATTACCATCACAGACCTGAACTTGAACAAAATCGACAAAGAGCTGGAGACTGTGGACTGGGAAGTGTTCGAGAATGAGAAAAAGGGTTACAAACATTTCATGCTGAAAGAAATTTTCGAACAACCAGAAACTGTACAAAATGCTATCCGGGGCCGCATTATTGAAAGTGAAGGCATCTCCAAGCTGGGCGGCCTGGATCCAGTATTGAATCGCCTGAAGAACCTCAAACGGATGGTGTTCATCTCATGTGGTACGTCGTATTACGCCGCCCTCTACGCGAAATATCTCTTTGAAATAGTTACAGATCTGGATGTAAATGTGGATTTCGCCTCTGAATTCCGTTACCGGAACCTCAGAATCGACGAAAACACATGTGTGGTAGCAATTTCTCAATCCGGCGAAACGGCTGATACACTTGCTGCGCTCCGGGAATCCAGACGGAAAGGTGCACTGACACTGGGGCTTGTAAATGTGGTCGGTTCCACAATTTCCAAGGAAACAGATGCGGGGATTTACAATCATGCCGGACCGGAAATCGGCGTTGCTTCCACTAAGATCTTCGTCTCCCAGTGCACAATTCTGTCGCTGATGGCACTCCTGGTCGGTCGAAGCCATAATCTGTCCATCAACGAAGGTACCCGCATTATCCAGGAACTGAAAAAACTTCCCAACTACATCAAGTCTGTTCTGAAACAGAATGAGGCCATCCGCGAGCTGGCTTCGCAATTTTTGAACTACCATGATTTTCTTTTCATGGGACGGAATCTGAATTATCCCATAGCCATGGAAGGTGCCTTAAAATTGAAAGAAATATCCTATATCCATGCGGAAGGCTACCCTGCAGGAGAAATGAAACACGGCCCGATTTCGCTGATTGATTCTCAATTCCCGACTGTAGCCATTGCCACACAGGATTACTCTTATGAAAAAGTGATCAACAACATTCAGGAAATAAAGGCCCGGAATGGGCGCATACTGGCAATCGCTACAAAAGGAGATAACTCCATTTCCGACTTGGTCGATGATGTAATTTATGTGCCTCGCACGGTGGAAGTCCTGCAGCCCATCGTCAACGTCATCCCACTGCAACTGTTCGCATATCACATTGCGGACCTGAAGGGTCGTGATGTAGACAAACCCCGCAACCTGGCCAAGAGCGTCACCGTGGAATAGCGGGAAATTCAGTCAGGATTTTCGTTTCCGCCATTCTCCTGAAAAAACCGAAACGCTTCTTTCGTCAGTGAGACTTTACCGAGAATTTGTCCCGACCCAGCCCCGGTGACGGCTGGAATTGAAGACGGCAAGCCTTTCATTGTCCGATAGCCCATCAAAGCAAACCCCATCGCCTCTTTAAAGTCCGGGTCGATCCCGTATTCGCCTGAAGACACCACATTCATTTCCGGGAGAAAGGCCCGCAATTTTTCCATGAAGAAGAGGTTTTGAACTCCACCACCGGACACAATCAACTCCGTGGGGAAATGATTAACTGGCACAAATCGGTGCAACGCATCTGCGATGCTTTTCGGTGTAAGGCAGGAAACAGTAGCCACCATGTCCACAAAGGGGATGTCTCTTCCCATGCCCAGGAGAAAATCAAGGAATTTCTCATCGAAATATTCACGGCCGGTGGATTTTGGCGGCAGTTGCTGAAAGTAAGCATCCTCCATGGCGCGGGTCAAAATCTCGTCATGGACTTTCCCGCGACGCGCATTTTCCCCACCCGGGTCAAACCTCAGACTCTGGCCAATCAACCGTTCAATCACAAGATCAGACAAACAATTTCCCGGACCTGTGTCAAACGCAGTGGCTGTAGAGCCGTCAGCGGGGAGAACAGTAATATTTGCAATCCCTCCGATGTTCAGAGAGCAACGATTCTTTTCTCTGCTTTGAAAAAGAAAAGTATCGAGCAAAGGAATTAACGGCGCTCCCTCTCCTCCTATTGCCATATCCCGTCGCCTGAAATCTGAAACCACCGGGATTCCAATTCTGGTTGCAAGAATATCCCCGTCTCCAATTTGTAAGGTAAATGCGGTGGAATGTCCAAATTGCTCTCTTTTCTCCGGATAGTGACCAATTGTCTGGCCATGGGAGGCAATCAGAAGAATATCCTTCGCTGCCATCCCGGATTCAGCCAACAGTTGTTCCACCACATCCGACAACAGATGGCCCATCAAGGCGTCCATTCTGACCAGCTCTTCCTTATTTACAGTCTCGTTCCGGGTAAGATCCATCAGGCTTCCGCGTAGCGAATCGGAAAATGGGCTGGAAATGCCGTGTAGAAAATGAATCCTGTCTCCATCAACAGAAACATCCACCAATGCCACGTCGACACCGTCCAGAGATGTACCGGACATAATACCAATGCATTTGTATGCCATCCATCCTCCCATGAGTGTTTTCAGACATTGTAGTGTATATTCTCTACGTAAACAAGCCAAGTCAGTCAACCGGCTGCATTCATCACTTCCCATTCAACATTCCGGTCATCGGTCTTAACCTGCGTGGTACAATCACTATTATTGAGTTTGAGGGAGCGGGAAAGACCAATGCAGAAACCTTTTGCGGAACAGTTTCGACCGGATTCACTGGACAACTTTGTCGGACAGGAGCACCTTGTGGGTTCGGGGAAACCCATCCGTCGATTCGTTGAAGAAAAACATATTCAATCAATGATTTTCTGGGGGCCGCCCGGGACGGGGAAAACGACACTGGCCCGCATCCTCAGCCGATCACTCTCCATGACCTTCCTGGATATTTCCGCTACAGAAAGTGGTGCGAAAGAACTGAAAGCTATTGTCGCCAAAGCAAAGGCGGTGGGGTCACTCCTCCTTTTTATTGACGAAATTCATCGCTTTAATAAATTACAGCAGGACATTCTACTTCCCCACGTGGAAAAAGGGACCCTCGTTCTGGTGGGCTCCACCACGGAGAACCCTGCTTTCTCCGTCAACAAGGCAATTCGATCCCGCTGCCTCATCATGCCGTTCAAGCCCCTGTCCAGTGATTCAATCCAGCAGGCATTGGCTGATGTCTCTCGCAAATTGGAGAAGGAAATTGACCCGGAAACACTGATTCGTATTGCCCATCTGTCCCAGGGAGATATGCGTCAGGCATTCAACATGCTGGAGGCCGTTTCCATCACCGGAGCTTCGGCATTTTCAGAGCTTGGAACCAATCCGATTTACGACAGGCTTTCTGATGAACACTATGATCACGCCTCCGCCTTACAGAAGAGTATCCGGGGCAGCGATCCCGACGCGGCAGTTTACTGGCTGGGCAAGATGCTCGCGGCTGGGGAAGATCCTGAGTTTATTGCCAGAAGAATGTTCATCTGTGCGGCAGAAGATATTGGAAACGCTGAACCCATGGCTACAGTTCTCGCATCGGCAACATTGCAGGCTGTCCAGCAGCTGGGCTTACCGGAAGCCAGAATTCACCTCTCCCAGTCCGCCATTTTTCTCGCCCGGGCGCCCAAATCAAACGAAACCATCCGCGCCATTGAGGGGGCAATGAACCTGATTCAGAACGGGGAAAGTTTTCCGGTGCCCCCCCACCTGAAGGATCGACATTATCCGGATGCTCCTGAGTTTGCTGGAAAAGACACCTATGTCTATTCCCACACCAATCCATTCCACGAACAGAGCTTTCTGCCTGCGGAACTTGTCAACAATCACTTCACCGGCGAAGAAGAACTGTCCATGTTACCAAGCGATGTGGAAGAGACTCTCATCGGCCTGCTTCAGCGCCATCCGGCAGAACGCTTGAATCTTCAATGGTTGGTTCGTGCCTCCGGATTCCCCGCATGGAAATTAAAGAAGGCCATACGTGTTCTTGTAAGAAAGCAGAAACTGGACATCAACGAAGATCTGAAGTTCCAACTGAAACACACTGAGGAAGCTTAATTCTTAACGACCCCGGTGAGCCCGGATATACGCCAGGATATCCACTGGACTTCCCTCGGGTGAAACACCCCGATAAATCTTTTCTACCTTTCCTTCCGGATTTATCAGAATCGTATCCCTGGAACAAAAACCCAGAAAGCTCCCGATTCCGAACATTGCCATCAGTTTCCTGTCTTTGTCCACCAGCAGGTCAATTTTCAGGTCATATTTCTTCTCAAATTTCTTGTGACTGGCGGAATCGGCCGGGTTCACCCCGAGAATGACCGCGTTTTCTGTTGTATATTCTTTTTTCAGTCGGGTAAACGTCAATGCTTCTTTCCGGCAGCCAGGTGTGTCGTCCTTGGGGTAAAAATAGAGTACAATCCATTTCCCCTTATATGTCGAAATGTCCACAAGCTGGGCATTCTGATTCTGAAGGCTGAAGGAAGGAACCACATCCCCTTCTTTCAGTGGAACCGGCTTATTGGCAGCAAAGAGAGATAGACCGGATATTGACAGTATTAAAAGAGCAAAAATCTTCATGTTTCCTCCTGGTTTAAGAAATATTATATGATTAAACACCGAAAGAAAGTCTTGCGGCAAGATGATAGGGCAACCCTTCTGCAAGGATACGGTTCTGAGCAGCCTCTACATTATAATGAACCCGGTAATAGTATAGCTTTTCGGCATCCGAATCCATAATCAGAAAAGATGCCCGATAATCCCGGTCCCTTGGTTGCCCCACAGAACCCGGATTGATCAAATACCGATGTGTCGGATCCAGATGCACCACATCCCGATCCAGCAAACGCCTGAAGTGGATAGTGGTCCCATCAAAATCAAATACGCACGGTACATGCGTGTGGCCAAAGAACATCATGTGTGTGGAAAACCGGTTGAATACTTGGAATGCATCAAATTCACTGAAAAGATAATAATCCTCATTTGCCGGAGAACCATGGGACAATACAATCTTCTCATTCACCCGTACCGGACCCCGTGGCATCTCCCGGATAAATTTAAGGTTGTCCATTGATAGTTTTTCAAAGGTCCAATCTGCAGCAATCTTTGCTTTGTCATTGAAATTGTAGCCTTCTTCAATCCCGGAGCAGACCTTATCGTGATTTCCCCGTACACAAACCAGTCCCCGCAGGCGCTGCAAAGTATCTACTACCTGATTGGGCGCAGCTCCGTAGCCCACAAGATCACCCAGAAACAGAACACCGGAATACTTCTTCCGCCTCACAAATGCCATGACGGCTCTAAGGGCTTCAATATTCCCGTGGATGTCGCTGATTACCAGATATCTCATTTTCGGGCAAATCTCTCCATAAAATGGGTGGTAAGATTACCTGTTTTGAAATCCTCGTCTTCCAATATTCTCAAGTGCATGGGGATATTGGTCTTGATCCCTTCAATGAAGAACATTCCCAAAGCACGTTTCATTCTGGCAATTGCCTCCGGGCGATTGTGCCCGAATGTGATCAGCTTTCCGATCATGGAATCATAGTAAGGCGATACAGTATACCCTGAGTAGGCCGCCGTCTCGAGACGAACTCCCAAACCACCCGGAGCGTGAAAGGCTTCAATCCGGCCAGGGGAAGGCATGAAGGAAACTGGATCCTCAGCATTGATTCTACATTCAATGCAGTGACCGGTAAACTTGACATCCCGTTGAGTAAAGGACAGCTTTTCCTCTGCCGCAAGTCCAATTTGAAGCTTAACAAGGTCAATATCGGTTACGCCTTCAGTTACGGTGTGTTCCACTTGAATCCGTGTGTTCATTTCCATGAAATAGTATCTGCCTTCATCATCAAGAAGAAACTCAACCGTTCCCAGATTCGAGTACCCGATAGCCGTTGCAGCCTTCTTTGCCGTATTCCCTATTTCTCTTCTTTGCTCAGGAGTCAGCACCGACGAAAGTGCCTCCTCAATCAGCTTCTGATGGTTTCTCTGAATCGAACACTCCCGTTCCCCGAGATGAACCGTATTACCATAATTATCCGCAGCAATCTGCACTTCTATATGCCTGGGATTTTCGATGTATTTTTCCATGTACATGGTCTCATCACCAAATGCGGCACCCGCCTCAGTCCTGGCCATATTGTAGGCCGAAATCAAATCACTTTTCTCACGGACAATTCTCATGCCCTTTCCACCACCACCGGCAGATGCTTTCAGAATCACGGGATATCCGAGGTGCTCCGCAAGTTCAGGCAATTCATCCTCGCAACGAATCGGGCCATCACTTCCAGGTACAACCGGAACTTTTTTACGAATCATCGTGTCTCTTGCATGAGACTTGTCACCCATTAATCTAATATGCTCTGACCTCGGCCCAATGAAAGTAATCCCGCAACCCTTGCACACCTCCGCAAAATAGGCATTCTCAGCCAAAAAACCATAGCCGGGATGGACCGCATCTGCTCCTGTGATTTCAGCAGCAGCAATAATCGAGGGAATGGACAGGTAACTTTTTGAACTCGCTGCAGCGCCAATGCAGATGCACTCATCCGCCAGTTTGACATGAAGCGATTCCCGGTCCGCAACAGAATAGACACCCACAGTTGGAATTCCCAATTCTTTACACGCATTAATAATTCGTAATGCGATTTCACCCCTGTTGGCGATCAGAATTTTTTTGAACATGAATTCTCCGGTCTCACACCGGCTTCACGGCGAAAAGCTCCTGCCCGTATTCCACCGCTTCCCCATTTTTCGGAAAGATCTTTACGACAGTGCCTTCAATCTCCGATTCAATTTCATTCATAATTTTCATCGCCTCAATGATGCATAACACCTGGCCCTTCCGGACGACATCTCCAATTGCAACATATGGCTCCGCATCAGGATTGGGTGCGCGATAAAAAGTGCCAATAATAGGCGATTCAATCCTTTCGAGACCTTCGAGCTGTGAACCGCTCTGTCCGATATCCTCTGTCCCGGAAACCGTTACAGGCAATGTGGGGGAGGGACCCGGAATCTGACCTGCCTGCGGTGCAAAAACTGTGGTTACACTTCCACCTGCAATTTCGCGTTTCAGTTTCAAATTAAAGTTCTCGTCTGCAAGCTCCAGTTCGCTTAGCCCGTTCTTCTGGAATGCCTCCATCAACTTTTGAATTTCTTTTACGTTCACTTCTTCACCCTTGTTATATATTCTCCAGTCCGAGTATCTATCCTCACCATTTCTCCTTCGGAAATAAACAATGGCACCTGAATTACTGCCCCGGTTTCAACAGTGGCGGGTTTACTTCCACCGCTTGCCGTATCTCCACGAAGTCCCGGATCCGTGTGGCTGATTTCAAGCTCAACAAAAATGGGCAGCTCAATTGAAATTGCCTCGCCTTTATAAAACAGAACATCAATTTCCATATCCTCTTTCATGAAAAAACGCTTGTCGCCCAATTTCGTCACGGGGACTGGTATCTGCTCGTATGAGTCCAGATCCATTAACATCAAGTCCTCGCCCTGGGTGTACAAAAACTGCATATGCCTGTCCTGAAGTTCAGGTTTTTCCACCTTTTCACCAGCTCGAAATGTCTTACTGAGTACGGCGCCGGTCTGCATATTTTGCATCTTTGTACGAACAAATGCCCCACCCTTTCCGGGTTTAACATGGAGAAACTCAACAATTTCAAAAGGGACATTGTCCAATTCAATCTTCAAACCATTTCTAAAATCACTGGTATCGTACATTTTCTCCTCCTGCAGTGTGCAGTTTGAGTATAAGAGCTTTCTGCCCTCCCGTCAACCAAAGAAGCCCGCCAGACATTGTGTCTACGGGCCTCCTTCTCGTAATATGGCACTTCAAATGCAAAACAATCATCAAAGAATACTTATTTTCTGTGCTATTACAAATTCTACGTTAATTCCGACAATAATCTACTATGCAATTTCAACATATCAAGCGCGAGATTTTTGTTCCCTTCGTCGTTTTCCCCGGAAAGTAACGCAATAAAAAAGTCGCCGGCCTGTCTCAATAAAACCAGGCGACCATCCAGGTTCAACAACGACTCTGTCGGGGTAAACATTTCCAGTTTCAAAACATTGGCGACGAGATCGGCAAGATCAATGACCATTCGCTCCAATTGAGCACTTGGGGATTGATACACCACCAGCGCTTCTTTGTCAAAAACTACGAATTCGCGATCTGCCAAATCGCCAGTCAGTTGGTCGAATTGCATGTGATCTTCTCCATCCAGTTGTTCAGGGAAACAATGACCCTCGTTCTCCGGTTTCTGCCATCCGCGATGGTTCCACTTTCAGACAGAGTCCCTAATCTCTTGATTTCGCTTGCTAACTCTTCCGTTTCACCTTTCGCATATAGTGCTTCCAGAATATCAAGAGCTTCTGTATACATCTTCTGACGTTCGTATACACGAGCCATCGTAAGGGTATTTATTTCCACATTTTCCTTTGCGGGTTCGTCACTTTCACCCTCGTCATCGGGGGCATGCACCGTTACAATTTCACTTTCTTGAATTGATTCGCTTTCAAGTACCTCTTCCAACTGCTCGTTCACATCCCCTGCAACTTGTATAGTTCGTCCATCAGAGCCCTGCTTCAAATCTTCTTCCATGAATATTTCTGTTACCTCGTCTTCCAGAATCACATTCTCCTCTTCATCTCTTCCTGGCTCATCCGGTAACAACTGCGCATCTTCTTCCTCTGCTTCTTCTATGATGCCAAACTCAAGGGTCTGGGGGGTTTCTTCGTCCGCAACCGGGAAAGGTTGCAGGTCTTCAGCCCGTTGACGCAAATCCAGCAAAGCCGGATCATTTTCCGGCACCATGAACGACAGGAATTCCAGATGAATCATCGCTTGTTTCTGGTCATTCTGCTGGATCAGTAGTTCTGTCAAAATCATCCTGGCCCGAATATTTTCTGGATTAGAAGCAATAATTTCTCTAAGTTCCGCAATCGCACCATCAGGGCTCCCGGTTCTGGCTAAAATCTCACCCTTGAGCACTCTCGCAGGACTGAACCCGGGATAAAGATCAAGGCACCGGGAAACAATTCCCAGTGCCTCATCATATTCACCCTTGCGGGCCGCGTTCTCGGCCTTTTGCAGCAATGCGATCCGATTGGTTTGCGCCATTACCGGAGTCCGAGCGTTACGACCCTGCCCGAAGGCTGCCCGTCTTTTCTCTGACCCCAGATGAGAAGAGCAACTTCATTGGAAATATTTGTGCGGTAATCATCCCGAATCAATATGTTCAGCCGGGTTGAATCCACAGGAATCAATCTGCCACTATTCAGCGGTACCCATTGACCACTGACATCTCTCATTTGAATGTCTTTCTCGCCGGATACGGCCTTCAACGTCACTGTTCCTCCTACCATTTCCGCTGGCAGGTCAATGCTTAAATTAGAAGCCTTTGCGTTCCCCGGAGTTGCTCTGTAAATGGCCGGGTTGTCACTGTCAAGCCGAAGTGCACTCTGTCGTTTGCAAAGACCGTTTCCTTGAACGAGAGAATAGTGATTAACTGCATTGCCATCTTTGTCAACTGCAACCAACTGAACCACGCTGTATCCACAGCCCTTATTCAAGGCCTTGTAACCCGTTGAAATGGTACCGTTACCATCTTCCACCTGACCGTTGCCCCTGCTGAATACCAGTCTATCGCCGTCCACCGTGTAAACATTATAATTTACAGATGACACAGCAGGATTTTCGATCTGCCATGAAAGTGTTCCGGGGACGGCAGCGCCATCCGAAACCTTTACCTGGTTCTTTGTCGAAGTGTTCACCTTGATCTTGAATGTTTTGTTTACCGTGGTGGTGGCACCATAAGCTGTCAACACAAAAGTCGTGTCCGCCGTAATCCGCTCTGTCTCAAAGGAGTTCTGGTTTGTAACATCAATAATATCGTCCGCTGAACTGTAGTACGGGAACAGCTCCGCTTTCGTATAGTCGCCCTGGATCGTCCAGTAGAGATGAGCTACACTATTGGCTTCCACAGTGTCTGTGCTGCCGGTAAAGAGGGTAATCTCTGGCTCAGAGCTGCTCACCGTGACTCCGGCTGTCGAGACTCTCACACCATCCCCATTGGAAGCAATTAGCGTGTAGGTTGTTGAGAACTGTGGCGAAACCGCCATTTCACCGGATGTCCCGGCAACCGCGCCAATTCCGGGGTAGATGGTGACACCCGTCGCATTTGACACATCCCAGCTCAGGGTTGCACTCTGTCCCGATCCGATTGTAGTCGGCTGGGCACCGAAGGTATTAATCGTTGGAACTACCGCCGGGACTGTGATTTCATCCACGCTTACAGTTTCTGACGCAGCGCCGAAAATGCCCCTCGCCACCAGGGTAAATTCCTGGGGAAAATCCACATTGGGAATCGTGTACGTGCCATATGGGTAATACCCTACAGGAGACAGATGAATGTCACCGGGGTTGAGAATCAATTCATTTACTTCACCTGTGATATACCATGCCAAAGCCACGCTCTGACCGTCCAATCCATCTGCCTTATCTGCAAAGAAAGATCCGATTGCCGGCATGAGCGGGTCCACATCATTGCCATAATTGGCAATTGTTACTTCGATGGTACCGACCGTGCTGACTGACTGGCCGGAGCCATTTCTGCCGGTAAATGTAATCGTCGCCGTCATTTCGTACGGTGAAAGAGTCCCGGCAAGGGCTCCACTGGTTTTTT
>PFTO01000121.1 GCA_002789615.1 Acidobacteria bacterium CG_4_9_14_3_um_filter_49_7
TGGACTCAATAGACTGCTCAAACCCCTTTTCCACCACATGGGGACGATAATAGTAGGTGCCCACTACTGCGACAACGGCAATGATGACAATAATGATAATGTATTCAAATGCCGCGCCACCGCTATCCCGCCGCTTCATGACACCAACCCGCCTATATTGATAAAATCAAACACACTCACATGAAAATGGAACTCCAGCACCGCCCAGAGCGTTCCAAGGCAAATGGCAAACCCGAAGGGAATACGCATGCTGTTTTCAGGATTAAGGGAAATCGGTTCCATACCGGGAAACATCAGGGACAGGGGGTAAGAGAAAAACACGGAAAAAACGTTGCGCAGCGTCCGAAGGAGTTTGCCCTTCCAGATCACTGCGGCAATGGACATGATGCCGCCAATGAGGGCGGAATAAAAAGACGCGTAGAGTACAAACGGATAACCCATCAGCGCCCCTACAGCCGTCATCAGCTTGACATCACCGCCGCCGAATCCTCCCATCATGAATACAAGAAAATAGAGGAGGAACCCCACGAGGAGTCCCACCAGGGAAGCTTTCAGTACCATAAATCCGGAAAAAACTGCCAGAATTACACCCAGAAGTATCACCGGGTAGGTAATTTTGTTATAGATTTTTCCATAGAGAATATCGGTGACTGCGCATATCGACACCACACCATACAACAATACATCCCGCGCAATCTCCAGCCCCTGTCCCGGAGTCAGCAAACTATGCTCCTTCTACCACTACCTGCTTATTCAAAGCATTTGTGGACTGCCCAAAGAGACCCTTAATCTTCTTTCCGAAGATTTTTACCACCAGGATTACAAAGATGGCGATAAGCACCAGAATGATGATGTACTCTGTCATCCCCTGACCTTCTTCATCCTCATGAAAACGCTTGAACAACGCTTTCACATCTACCTTTTCCGGACTGAAGCCGGCAGGAACCCTTGATCCGAACATCTGCATAAATTTGAACATTCAAACCTCCTATGGGAAGAAAAATTTTGCCGATCCATCAGGGAAACGGCAGTTGCACAAAAAAACTGACCAATTTGAAATAAAAATCGACCGCATTGATAAAGGTATTAAAAACCCAGTAGATAGGCACCATCACGAGTACCACGATCAGGATATACTCAGTGTACGCCTGTCCACCATTTTCAGTAAATACTTCGTGTTCTTTCATTTGGTCCTTCCCTACCATGTTTTAGCGTAATCTCTGTGAATATACCTTATCACCATTAACAAAAAAATCAACAGGATATGTGTCACATTGTGGATTTTCTGTTTTCTATGAAACAGATTTTAGATAAAGTGAAAGAAACGAAGAGGGAGGGAAGGCAATGGATGGAATCAGTTTTGGCAGTGACAATCATTCCGGTATTCACCCGAAAGTGCTGGAGATGATGGCAACGGCAAATGTCGGACACGTTATCGCGTACGGAGAGGATGCTTACACAAAGCAGGCGGAATCACTGATAAAGGAACATTTTGGATCAGCGTCAACGTTTTACCCGGTTTTCAACGGAACCGGCGCGAACGTACTGTCGCTGAAAGCGGCCACCCGCCCCTTTCACTCAATCATCTGCGCGAAAACCGCCCACATCAATACGGATGAGTGTGGTGCTCCCGAACATTTTACGGGCTGTAAACTGGAGTCCATTGAGACAGATGATGGAAAGCTCAGGCCGAAAGATGTAGCACAGAAACTCCAGGGACGCCATGATGAGCACCACAACCAGCCCAGGATTGTCTCCATCACCCAGGCCACAGAAGTGGGTACAACCTACACGCCGGAAGAGGTCCGCGAACTGGCCGACTATATTCACAAACACGATCTTTTTCTCCACATGGATGGGGCCCGAATCGCCAATGCCGCCGCATTTCTGGATGTGCCGTTTCGGGACATCACTACGGACGCAGGGGTAGATATTCTTTCTTTCGGGGGTACCAAGAACGGCATGATGATGGGGGAATCCGTGATTGTGCTGAATCGGGAGCTTGACAGTGAAATGAAGTTTATCCGGAAACAGGGAACCCAGCTTGCATCAAAAATGCGATTTTTGTCCGCCCAGTTCATCGCCTATCTCAAAGATGGGCTCTGGCTTTCAAATGCCCGCCATGCAAACAGAATGGCCGGCTTGCTGGCAGATCTCGTCCGGGACATTCCCGGTGTGGATATCCCGTGGCCGGTGGAGGCCAACGGTGTATTTGCCCGCCTTCCAAGGACTCTTATTCCGGAATTACAGGAACAGTTTTTTTTCTATGTCTGGGATGAAGAAGCGGGTATTGTCCGGTGGATGTGCTCCTTTGATACGGAAGAAAAAAATGTCCGGAACTTCGCCGATGCTGTCCGATCGATGTGCGAGAAACACGCAAAGGAGAACTGAAATGTCCGGACTGCTTGTGTACTACCCCAACTGTGGAACTTGCAGGAAAGCGTTAAAATGGCTGGAGGAAAATGCGGTCAAAGTTGAAAAAACACCAACAAGGGGAGAACTGGAGAAGTGGCACGCTGCCAGCGGACTGCCAATCCGCAAATTCTTCAACACCAGCGGGAAAAAGTATCGGGAGCTGGGTCTGAAGAACACAGTCAGGAGCACCCCGGACGCCGAGCTACTGAATATTCTCGCCACAGACGGTATGCTGGTAAAAAGACCGATTATGGTTACTGAGGGAGGACGCGCTCTCTTCGGCTTCAATGAAACTGAATGGGGCTCCCTGTTGAAAGATTCCGAAAACTACACAGGCTAAACATCGTATAATCGACATGAATTGTATCTTTGGAGGTTCCATGAAAAAGCTTTTACTGTTTCTTATCCTGGTAACCAGTCTGCCCCTTCTGGCCGGACCGGATCTTGCCACCCTGTCAAAAAAGGCCGATCAATACCAGGGAAAATTTGATGCGGTCACACTGCTTAAAGACACAACTGTCAAAGTCGCACCTTCCGGAATGACCCACACAGTGGAAACCACTGCGATCAAACTCCTGTCTGACACGGGATGCCGGACCTATCAGACCGTCAGTTTCTTTTATGACCCGCTCACCCAGATCAGACGAGTCATCTCGGCTGACGTAACCCATGAGGATGGTAGCAAGACCGAAATCCAGCTGGACAAAGTAAAAAGCTACCCCCAGCCCGCTCGATGGATCTACTGGCCCAATACCCGTATATCGATTCCATTCGGGCTCTTGAAGCCGGGAGATGTCGTTAGGTACAAAGTGGAAATGAGGGGATTTTCATATGCACTTCTGGACAAGACTGTCAGCGACAATGACAGCCGATTCCAGCCCCCGATGAAGGGTCAATTTTACGCCATTGTTCATTTTCAGACCTTTTCCCCCATCCTTCACAAATCCTACTCGGTGGAACTGCCGAAAGACAAGCCGATCCAATTCAAATTCTTTAATGGAGAAGTGACACCCATGGCGGCGTTCACTGATGGCGGCATGAAATATACCTTTACCAAAGAGAATATTGAACCGGTAAAACAGGAAGCCCACATGGTTGATATTTCCAACGTCTGTCAGAAACTGCTGATTTCCACAACCGTGTCATGGAAGGACAAATCGGAATGGTTTTATGGTGTTAATGAACATTTCGCGTTCAATTTCACCCCCGAAATCAAGAAAAAGGTGGATGAGATCACAGCAAAATGCAAAACAGACGAAGAAAAAATTGATAAGCTGAACCACTGGGTTGCCCACTACATCCGGTATTCCGGACTGTCCATGGGCAAGGGCGAGGGTTACACCCTGCATCCTGCGGACATGAATTATCGTGACCGTCAAGGGGTCTGCAAGGACAAGGCCAGCATGCTGATTTCATTCCTTCGGGCCGCGAATTTTAACGCCTACCCCGCCATGACCATGGCAGGCGCCCGAATTGAAGATTTCCCGGCCGATCACTTCAACCACTGCGTGGTGGCGCTACGGGAAAAAGATGGTACTTTCCGAATGCTGGACCCAACCTGGGTGCCATGGGTACGGGAAGAATGGTCCTCCGCCGAGCAGGAACAGCAATATCTGGTGGGATACAAAGAAGGCCAGCCCCTACGTACAACTCCGTATTCTCCACCGGAAAAACATTATTACCGCGTTGTTTCCAACTGTCGCATTGACAGAAATGGAACACTTACGGGTACTCTGGCACTCAGCGCGGAAGGCCAGACCGATTCACGGATGCGCCGATACTCTCAACGTCTGTTCAAAGCGGAACGGGACGCCTATTTCACCGGAATTTTCCGGCAGGTTTTCCCCGGTGCAGAAATCAGAAAGCTTCGCTATCAGGATCCCTGGGACATTTCCACGAATATGACTGCCACCTTCAGTTTTAAAATAGAAAATTACGCTGTGGTAAAAGACGACTCGTTCTATTTCCGGTCCCCGGCATTGATGTATACAGCCAATGATCCGGTCAATCGGATGTTGAAGTGGAAATTTTCTGATGAGAAACGGGCATACGGGTTCCGCTCTTCCTGCACAAAGCTTATTGATATTCAAGAGACCATTCAGCTTCCCGGTATTCTGGATGCTACCCGCTCAAAACTGCCGCAAAAAAGTGACAAAATTTCGGGTGATTTTGCGGACCTTAACCTGTCAGTCGCTCCAAATAAAAACAGCGTGGTAACAAGCGCTACGCTCTCGCTGAAGAGGCGGGTTTACCCGGCGGATGCCTGGAAAAATCTGACAGATGCGGCAGGTGGTTTCCAGAAGGCAGCTGATACCTGGCTCAACGTTGTGATTGCGGGAGGTGCA
>PFTO01000155.1:0-1023 GCA_002789615.1 Acidobacteria bacterium CG_4_9_14_3_um_filter_49_7
AAATTGTCTCATTCGAGATACTGCCTATGCCGGGATTGCCTTTTACGGAGCAAAGGACGCATCAGCTTTCAATAACACGGTGATCAATACTGCTCAGTTGGGCCACAGTCCACTCTACTTCGGTATCACCCTCCAGGATTGGGAAGTGGACCCTGATCCAAACGACGGAATTGGCTACCGCCCGGCATCTGTCAATATTCGTGTGGAGAACAATATCGTACTTCAGGACACGTCCGGCACAGCGACGATGGTTTTTATTCGCACCTTTTATCACGAAGGAGATGTGAACCGGGTCAACGGAATGGAGGGAATGCCCGTTATGGACCACAACTGCTACTGGGGCGGGGACGCCTCCCTCACATTTACCGATGAACGACCCGGTTTTGAGATGGAAAACGGAACTTTTGCGGACTGGCAGGCTCATATCGGCTCAGAAACACACTCATTTGTAGCTGATCCACTGCTGGACGGAGAAAACAAGCCGGGTGTTGGCAGCCCCTGCATTGACGCGGGAGACAGCTCTGTACCGTTTTCAGATGATCTGGGCAAAAATACTCGAACTCCGCCGTTTGACATCGGCGCGTACGAAGCAGCCGGAAGCCAGCCTTCACAGGAAGAAAAAGTGTACTATATGCCGCACATTGCCCACAGTAACTACACGACCTATGTACTTGCCTATGCCCCTGTAGATGAGCAGGCAAAGTTCCGGGTGACGCTTTACGGTGATGATGGTGGGTTGTTGCAGCAAAGCAGCTATACTGTTGCTCCCCGGAGCTCAGTGAAAATCGATGTATCTTCTCTGTCCGGGGGTGCGGCAATGGGTGCTACTGTCACGCTGACAGAGGGGACAGCTTTTTTTAAGGGCGTCTATTTTAATACCGACGGGGGAATGGCAGAATTCCTTCTGGACCATGAATTATCGGACAACCTGATGTATTTGTTTCCATCATACAATGGGTCTATCAGTTGGAACGGGCTTGCGTGCTGGAATGCTTCGGACACGGTAGCAACTGTTATTTTGAC
>PFTO01000155.1:1053-4602 GCA_002789615.1 Acidobacteria bacterium CG_4_9_14_3_um_filter_49_7
GCCGAAGGAATGTCGGTGGGCAATCAGACGGTGTCTCTGGCGCCTTGGGAGAATCTGGTGGACGTAGTCGGCCCGGACGGTTCATTGTTGAACACCCTCGGGCCGCATGATTTCGACATGATTCAAATACATTCTTCTTTACCGATGCTCTGCGGTCTAAATATTTCTGGTGAAGGTCAGGAAAAGCTGGTGTTTACTCCCGCTGTCCGATTGAACTGACTGTAAGGTTTGTGCTTTCAATGAAAAAAGAAATGATTGGCTCGAACAAGTGAAACGTGA
Source organism: Acidobacteria bacterium CG_4_9_14_3_um_filter_49_7 (assembly GCA_002789615.1). Lineage (GTDB taxonomy): Bacteria > Acidobacteriota > Holophagae > Thermotomaculales > Thermotomaculaceae > UM-FILTER-49-7. The sequence goes on from PFTO01000155.1 coordinate 1,333, forward strand.
CAGCGGTCACGTTGCAACATTAGCGCTTGCAATATTATAGAAGAGACGTATACTATTGAGGAACATGGAAGGAGGGTAATATGAAGAAATTTGTTTCTATTGCAGTTGCGCTTGCATTTGTTTTCGGCGTAACTCTGGTTCTGGCAGCGACGGCACCGGAAAAGGTAACACTGAAGGCGAATCCAAAAAAAGTGGTGGAATTTCCCCATAAGATTCATTCGGATCAGTTCAAGTGTGAAGTTTGCCACCACAAATGGGACAAGAAAGGCGAGCTCAAGGCTTGTCTGGACTGCCACAAGAAGACCGATGGCGATGCACCGAAATACTACAAAGCTTTCCATGATCTAAAGGTTGACAATTCCTGTGTCGGTTGTCACACGAAAATGGGGAAAGATGGCAAGAAGGCTGGTCCTACCAAATGCGCCGGTTGCCATCCCAAGAAGTAAGCTTAGTCTAATTTATAAAAACCCGCCATCCGGCGGGTTTTTTTGTTTTTGGTGAAAGCATGACGAACAATTCGAAAATCGTAAACATTGAAAAAGTAGTTCAGGGTGGAAAGGGATTGGGCCGGATCGATGGACAGGTCGTGTTTGTGGACCGGGTATTGCCCGGTGAGGAAGTTCGGATCATTCCCCAGCCGGGGAGAGGTGTGCTGAATGTCAAACTCGAAGAAATTCTGATTCCGTCTGTTGCCAGGGTCAAGTCAGATTGCCCATTCTACAGTCGTTGTGGCGGATGCGATTTCCGTCACACGGATTACGAGACGGAACTGGAAATAAAGACTGGAATTTTCCGGGAAACCTTGCAGCGTATCGGCAAAATTGAGATTTCCCCTGATGACATGTCAGTCATTCCGTCCCCTGACCGGAACCGTTACAGGATCCGCACCCATTTTCAGTGCGAGCAGACCCGGAAAGGGTTCTTCGTCAAAGGATCCCACGACATTGTGCCTGTGGACGACTGTCTGCTGATGCCGGTTCATCTCACCCCCATCCTTCAGAAAACCCGGTGCCGGAACTCCTTTTATCTGGAGACTCACCCGTTCCGGGAAATTGCTTATCGATACCGAAAAGCGGGTGAAGTTGAGCCGGTGAAGATTGAATTTGACGGCTACACCATGTTGCACCAGCCCGGAAGTTTCTTCCAGGCCAACCGTTTCCTGCTGCAGAAATTTATCGAAACTGTGCTGGACTTTGCGGGGAAGGGAAATACTGCATGGGAGCTCTTTGCCGGATCCGGGTTCCTGACATTGCCCCTTGCCCGGCAGTTTTTGACATTGTCCGCGATGGAATGGTCCCATTCGGCCGTGATTACGATGAAGAAATCCCTGTCCTTGAATGACATTTCTTCCGTTTCAGTTGTGGAAGGAGATTGCAACCGATGGACACCTGTTCCATGTGACGTGCTGGTGCTGGACCCCCCCCGTGAGGGCATGGCAAGTGAACTGGCAAAGGGTGTCAATGATTCCGGTATTCCCAGGATTGTCTATGTGTCCTGCGATGCCGCTACACTTGCACGGGATATCAGACGGCTTGAGAGGTACCAGATTGAAAGAGTTGTTCTTATTGACATGTTTCCCGGTACTGCGCACTTTGAAACCATGGTTCGTCTTTTCCTCAAATAAAAAAAGGGGCATTCGCCCCTTTGCATTCGATAAGAAAATAACCTACTGAATAAATGCGATTGAGGCACTCCCGGTCAGTGCGGGAATCAGAAGGGCATTCACTTTGTCAAAGTCCTTCGTTTCAACTTTGAACGGAGAAACCTGAAATTTCTGTTCCATTGTCAGCCTATTCCCCTGAAGTTCCCATGCTGTTTCAGCAGAGCCGAGGCTATTGGCAGCCTTCAAGTTTTCCGGCAATGCCAGTGATGGTTTTTTCAGAAAGTCAATTTGTAAGTGAACTGCGCCTGTACTTAGTTCCGGCATCCGGATGGACGTTGCAGCCAGAACTGCCTGTTCCAGGTTGGACAGATGGAACATATCTGCCAGGACCGGGTTGATCTGAATCTGCTTATCCTTCAGTGTCAACGTGAGTTTTCCACTTTTCACCAGGGCATTCCCTGTCTTCAGCAGAACAGTCTCATCGGAAACATTGGCATCTTTCATCGGATTCAAACTGGAAAGAGAGAATTGAGCATTAACACTGTTTTTCCGAGCTGTTACCGTTCCTGTTAATGTGCCATCTTCATTTTCCTTCAGCTCTGCGTTGATAAGGACAGTTGTGTCAGGTTGTTTTAGTGCGGATTCCCCCAACAGTAGGAACGCGGGTTTCCATTCGTGCGCAGGCAATATTTGGCAAAGGTCCCCGTTCAGTTGAAATTCAGAGCTTGCGGCAATGGGTATACCATCAATCTTGTCGGCTCTTATTGCGGCAGTGTGTGGGATGTGGTATGCGTCGAGTACAAAATGAGCCAACAGAACTTTTTCCAGGGGTGTGGCATAACCGGACTGCACGACTTCGGAGAAGTCGCGGCCTTTCCAGCCTGTAAGCGCCGGGTCAAGTTGAACTGTTGCCATCCGCTGGTTCAGGAGGTGATTCAGTGCTGTTTCCACTTCCAGAGAAGTGCTGTTTGCGGTCACTTCCAAAGCCTCAAGAACCACGGGTTCAAGTGTTTTTCCCTGCCTCATAAGCTCTTTCACGCGGCTGACCGGATTGTCAATTTCGATGTAAAGGAAAGGCAGGTCCAGTGAGTTTGAGAAACCGTGCGCCGGGCGTAATGAACTGGCGTTTTCTACCTTGTAAACTCCATCAGCCGTTCTGCCTATATTACCGTTGATGTGAACTTTCGCCTTTCGATTTAATTGGACAGTCACAGTTTTAATCAGAATTGGCCATGGGCCGCCCATGGGCTCCAGCACCCCCGCGCGGTGGGGAGCAAGATCTTTCGTCTTGTATTGGAATTCTATCGTGCAGCCCGGTTCCAATCCGATGAAGGAAACCATCTTTTCCCGGATGTTGCTGAAGTCCGGCGCGTTTTCCACTGACGAAGGGGTCTGGTCCAGGATGGCATTTTTCGGAGCGGAAAACCGACTGCCATTTTTATGGATGGTAACGGATTTAAGGATTTCAATCTCTTCCAATTTCGGATTGTAACTGTAAAACCACTCTCCAACGGTTCTGAGGGCCTGGAAGGTATTGAGTTTCATGGTAAGGGACACGTTTCTTTCAACTGAGCCATCGGCTTTTACATGGATAGTTACGGCTTCCGATTGAATCACTACGGCAGGCACTGCGGCAGAAACAGGAACGACCCAGAAAAATGGAATCA
>PFTO01000155.1:4655-5757 GCA_002789615.1 Acidobacteria bacterium CG_4_9_14_3_um_filter_49_7
GCAAAATCGACGCCGCCTTCGGCGAGCGGCATCGCCGCCTGCGCCATGCGTCCGGCAAGGGCACGCGTGGCGCGCACCACGCCCAGCAACAACGGCGCCGCCAGCACCGAAAAGCCTGCCCAGACCAGCACCGTGGTGCTGATGCCGAGCAGGCCGGTGCGCACATCCAACCAGTGGCGAAGCTCGTTGGCACCCAGCGCCGCAGCCAGCATCAAGGCGGCGATCAGCGCAACGTCCACCATCAGAAACGCAATCCAGCGCCACAGTTTGCCGACCCGGTGTTGCTGGCGTGCGGCGACGATGGATTGAATCCAACCACCGTAAAGTGCGGCAAAGGTTTTCAGCGATTGCGGCAGATGGCGATCCACCGCAGCGGCGGCGCGATCGGCATGGCGCACCATGAATGGGGTGGTGAATGTGGTGATCGCCGCCACCGACACCGCCAGTGCGAGCAGGCGCGGATCGGCACTGCCGGTGGCCACGCCAAGGCCGGCAATGATGAAAGAAAACTCGCCGATCTGGCCCATGCTCAATCCGGCGCGCAGCGACTTGCCGATGCCAAGTCCGCTGAAAAACCCGGCCAGCGCTACCGCCAGCGGCTTGGCGACCAGCACCAGCAGGCAGAGCAGGGCCACCAGGCCGGGGTTGGCGAGAATCAACTTGGGTTCGATACTCATGCCGATGGCGACAAAAAACACCGCCGCGAACATATCGCGTACTGGCCGTACCAGCACTTCGATGCGTTTTTCTTCGCCGGATTCGGCCACCAGCGAGCCCGCCAAAAAGGCCCCCAGCGCCACCGAATAGCCAAAGTGACGCGCCGCCAACGCCGCCGCAAAGCACACGCCAATGCTCGCCAACAAAGTGGTCTCCGGTCGATTGAGCGCGACCACGCGCCGCATCAACCCAGGAATCAAGGCATAGCCGATGATCAACAAGCCGGCGAGAAACTGCCCCAGCCGCAACGCTTCGGCACCCAAGGTGGCGGCATCCGGGGTGCCGCTCTTGGCCAGGGTGCTGAACAAAGTCAGCAACAGCACCGCGATCAAATCCTCAACGATCAGGGTGGCAAACACCACCTCGACCAGGCTGCCGCCGATTT
>PFTO01000158.1:0-4049 GCA_002789615.1 Acidobacteria bacterium CG_4_9_14_3_um_filter_49_7
ATCCGGCAAGCCCTGGACGGCAATCTCTGCCGCTGCACGGGATATGTGAAGATTATTGAAGCGGTGCAGCTGGCCGCCCTGAGGACAAAACACCATGGATAAGAAGTTTAATACCGTTGGAAAATCGGTTCGAAAGATTGACTCCCTGTCTCTGGCAAAGGGAAACGCCAAATTCACTGACGACTTTCCACTGGAAGACGCGCTGCATATTTCTATTCTCTACTCTCCCCACGCCCACGCAAAGATAGTGTCGGTTGATACGTCAGATGCACTGGCAATTCCCGGTGTGGTCCAGATTTTCCACAATGGGAATGTCCCCAGAGTTCTCCATACAACTGCTGGACAGGGTTACCCCGAACCTTCCGCCTATGATTCTGTGATGTTTGACACCACGATGCGTTTTGTGGGTGATCGTGTGGCTGCCGTGGCGGCGGAAACTAAGGAAGCCGCTGAAGAGGCGGTGAACGCAATCAAGGTGGAATACCAGGAACTGGAACCACTTTTTGATCCGGAAAAATCAATGGGGCCCGATGCGCCGCGTCTCCATGGAGACGATGCCAAAATGCCCATTCCAGTTCGATATGACACCTCACGCAATCTGGCAGCCCAGGTGGAAATCAAGTTCGGCAACCTTGAAAAAGGCTTTCAGGAAGCCGATTTTGTTCTTGAAGACACTTTTCATACTCAATATACCGCCCACTGTGCCATAGAGCCCCATACTTCAGCCGCTTATCTCGATGAGAGGGGACGCCTGGTAATTATTACTGCAACTCAGGTTCCGTTCCACGCGAGACGGATTGTAAGCCGGGTTCTGGATATCCCCATCCGGGACATCCGAGTCATCAAACCCCGAATCGGCGGCGGCTTCGGCGGAAAACAGGAAGTCTTTCTGGAACAACTGGTAGGATTGACCACCTGGTCAACCGGACGACCTTCCAGAATCGTTCTCACCCGGTCTGAAGTGTTTGTTTCCTCCCGGACCCGTCACCCGATGCGGGTCACACTGAGAACCGGTGTCAAAGCAAACGGGGAAATCACGGCTCTGGAAATGGACGCGCTGATGAACAACGGGGCATACGGGTCCCACGCCCTCACTGTGCTGTCCAACGGTGGTTCCAAAGTATTGCCGCTTCTCAACAAGATTGAAAACATCCGCTTTATCGGGCACACAGTGTACACAAATCTTCCCGTGGGTGGCGCATATCGTGGTTACGGTGCTTCCCAGACCTATTTCGGCCTCAACCAGCACCTCGATATGATTGCGAGAAAAACCGGGCAGGATTTGATCTCCTTCATTAAGAAATGGCACATCAAGCAGGGCGAAACATCCCCGGTCTTCCAGGCTCTCGGTGAAGGGAAAGAGGGAGTCGCCCAGGTCATCAAGTCGTGCGGGCTGGATGAATGTCTCGACAGAGGAGCAACCGCCATCCGGTGGTATGAAAAAAGAAACAAGCGTTTGAAGAGCAGCCCTGATAAGGTCCGGGGTGTCGGGCTCTCCGTCTCCATGCAGGGGTCCGGAATTCCGAAGATTGACATGGGCAGCGCTGCAATGAAAATGAATGAGGACGGCTCTTTCAACCTCTACGTGGGTGCCACGGACCTCGGCACCGGGTCCGACACCATCCTGGCCCAGATTGCAGCGGAAACACTGGATGTTCCGGTGGAACAGATCATCGTACTCTCTTCCGACACGGACCTGACACCCTTTGACGTGGGTGCGTATGCATCTTCTACAACTTACATTTCCGGCGCCGCGGTAAAAAAATGCACGGCAAAGATCCGGGATCAGATTCTCGGTGTCGCAGCAAAGATGCTGAATGTGAACGCAAGCGGACTCAGCGTCAGAAAAGGCGTGGTCGTCGATACAGAAACCGATAAGCTTGTCAGCTACGCGGATATCTGTACATCTGCTATGTACTCAAACGACCAGTTCCAGATTCAGGCCAGTGCATCGAATATTTCACCGGAATCTCCGCCCCCGTTCATCGCCCAGTTTGCGGAAGTGGAGGTAGACGCCCGCACGGGGAAAATTGAGGTACTTAAGTTCGTGTCTGCGGTGGACTGTGGTCAACCCATCAACCCGGCCTTGGCAGAAGGCCAGGTGGAGGGTGCTGTGGTCAACGGGCTTTCCTACGCCTTAACGGAAGAATATCTATTTGATTCCAAAGGTCGTATGACAAATCCCCGATTCTGGGATTTCAAGATTTTTACCACAAAGGATTTGCCGGAAATGGAGACAATACTGGTGGATTCCTACGAGGAAACCGGACCATACGGGGCAAAATCCGTGGGAGAAATCGCCATTAACGGACCCATTCCCGCCATTGCCAATGCGGTTTTTGACGCCACAGGCGTTCGCCTGTACGAAACGCCATTCACGCCCGAACGCGTATGGAAGAGGCTTAAAGAATCAAACCATTCAGGAAGCTGACGCAATCGACGGTAAGCAGTTCTTCCTGCAGAAATATGGAGAGGAGCACAGATGACAGACCGGATGCACCCGTTTTCACTTCGTAAATTACTATTATGGATTGTTTCTGAATACGCTGAACACCAGACCGTTCTGGGGCTCCCTGAATTGCGTTTTATCCGTAAATCAGATGTAAAACCGGTCTTTTTTTTCGGGGAGGAGTGCGCCCTGCCACTTGGTCCGGCAGCCGGTCCCCATACCCAGCTTGCAGAAAATATCGCAGCCGCCTATCTCACAGGCGGGCGGTTCTTTGAATTGAAAACCGTTCAAAAGCTGGATGAGTTGGAATTTGAAAAACCCTGTATTGATGTCCTTGACGAAGGATACAACACCGAATGGTCCACTGAACTTTCGCTGGAGCAGGCGTACGAGGAGTATGTCCATGGATGGGTGCTTCTCCATGCCGTAAAAACACTATTTGATATGGACTCACCGGACAATCCCGGTTTCATTTTCAACATGAGTGTGGGCTACGATCTGGCAGGCATTAAGACCGACAGAATGCAGAATTTCATTGATAACTTAATGGATGCATCCAATCATCCTGTTTTTCTGAATGCCATTGAAGATCTGAAAGCTTTTGCAGCCGATGAAACGGCCTGGACCGGTGTCCCGGATAAACTGAAAAAGAGGATTAGCAAACTGGGGGAAATTGCCGGGACAATCCGTTCGGATATTTCCCGGTCCGTTACCCTCTCCACGATGCACGGTTGTCCCCCGGCTGAAATTGAGTCCATTTGTCGCTATCTGCTCAGTGAAAAAGGCCTGAATACTTATGTAAAATTGAACCCCACCCTTCTCGGTTATGACGAAGTTGCTGACACCTTCCTGTTTCTTGGCTTCAAAGACATTGCATTGGATCCCGCTTCCTTCGAAAAAGATCTTCAATATGGAGACGCGGTTCCAATGCTGGAACGACTTCAGATACTGGCAGCGGAAAAAGGCCTCAGCTTTGGTGTAAAGCTCTCCAATACGCTGGGAGTGAAGAACACAAAGCACCGGCTCCCCGGAGATGAAATGTACATGTCCGGACGTTCCCTGTTTCCCTTGACCATGATGCTTTCCGAAAAACTAGCTGTGGAATTTGAAGGTAAATTGCCCATTTCTTACTCCGGCGGTGCGAACCAGGGCAATGTGGCAGACATTCTATCCACCGGTATCCGTCCCGTCACCGTAGCAACAGAGTTACTGAAGCCTGGTGGCTACCTTCGACTATCAGCCATGGCCGAAGAAATCAATAACAGTGGGCTGCAATGGCGGGAAAAAATTGAACCGCAAGCTGTGCAGGAACTGGCGGATGATGCGTTTGACAATTTGAACTATGATCGGCTCTGGCGTGAACCGGGCACAGTCAGTGTTCCCGATAAACTGCCCCTGCTGGATTGTTTTATTGCTCCCTGCAAAGTGGCATGCCCTATCCACCAGGATGTTCCCGCTTACATCCGTCTGGTCGGAAAGAAGCGATACGCGGACGCACTGCAACTTATCTACACGAAGAATGCCCTGCCCCATATAACCGGCCACATCTGTGACCATCAGTGCATGTTTCACTGCACAAGACTGGACTATGAAGGGGCTG
>PFTO01000158.1:4098-8773 GCA_002789615.1 Acidobacteria bacterium CG_4_9_14_3_um_filter_49_7
GTTCAAATTCGCGAGATGAAGAGAATAGCCGCTGAAAACGGTTACCGGGATTTCATAAAATCATGGAAACGACCGGATCCAGTCGCCACAGGCAAAGCAGCTGTGATCGGGGCTGGTCCAGCCGGATTGTCCTGCGCCTACTTTCTGGCAGTCGCCGGAATGGATGTGACTGTTTTTGAAAGAGAAAAAGATGCCGGTGGGGTTGTTCGAAATGTCCTGCCTGATTTTCGCATCCCGGTGGAAGCGTTGCAGAAAGACATAGATTTTATCCGGGATCTCGGCGTAAATTTTCAATTCCATTGCGAACCGAATCTCTCGCTTTCGGGATTGAAAAGCCGGGGTTTTCCGTATATCTTCCTTGGAATCGGCGCTGAAAAGGAACGTCCGTTGAAAATCCAAGGCGATACCAGTCGGGTTATCGGTGCGCTGGATTTCCTGAAAACGTACAAGAATGACGCCAAAACACCCGCACTGGGGAAAAGCGTTGCAATAGTTGGCGGTGGAAACACGGCAATGGACAGCGCCCGTGCGGCAAAACGGTTGTCAGGTGTGGAAACTGTCACCATTTTGTATCGCCGGACCCAGGCACAGATGCCTGCGGACGTGGAAGAATTCGATAACGCCATAAATGAAGGCGTGCAGTTTCAGGAATTGCTGAATCCTGAATCGTTCCGGGATGGGGTTCTGACCTGCCGGGTAATGAAGCTGGGAGAAGCGGATGCCAGTGGACGGCCCAGGCCGGAATCCACAGAGGAAACGATTGAAATTGCGGTAGATACCGTCATTGCGGCTATCGGGGAACAGGTGAATGAAGGCTTTCCTTCCGAAAACCGAATTGCAATGAATCCCAACGACACCATACGGATCAACCCGGCTACCCTGGAGACCAGTGAACCGGATGTATTTGCCGGTGGTGATGCCAGACGGGGGCCTTCCACAGTAGTGGAATCCATCGCAGACGGCAGGAAAGCTGCTGAAGCCATCATCCGAAGAATTGAGCCGGATTGGGATGGTACTCTCTTTTCTGAATCTTCCTCCAACAATCTGCCAGAATCGAAACAGAAAGCTGAACGGGAAAGGGGAATCCTCCTGGCATACAATTCAGAAGATCCGGATAGCGTCGTTGCTGAAATTGAATCCATCCGATGCCTACAATGCCATGAAACCTGCAACAAATGCGTGGAAGTATGCCCCAACCGGGCAAATATCATGGTCACTTTCCCTGACAATACAGGGCATAACTTGAACCAGATCCTCCATATTGAAGACATATGCAATGAATGCGGGAACTGCGACACCTTCTGCCCGTACGATGGCGCTCCCTACAAGGACAAGCTTACATTATTCAGCAACGGGAAAGATTTTGACGCAAGTACAAATGATGGCTTCCTTGTGGAAACAGTGAAAGGGGAAACCAGAATCCGCTATCGAGTCGGTACCGTTATGGGAACCGGTGTTCTGACAGATACCACTAATGTAAACTTTGGAGAATCTGCTCTGAATAAAGATGTTTGCCAGTTTATTCAAACCGTAGTAACCCGATATCGGTACATGTTTGCCTGACAAAGGAGAATGCCATGATTAAGATACTGACCAACGCCACCCTTGTCCAACTTGACCCGGCCCAAGTAGAAACCGGTATTGACATCGCGCTGGAACATGGTCAGGTTATAAAAACGGGTAGAGCTTTGACAACTTTCTACCCCGACGCGGCAATCATCTCCATGGATGGGAAACTGGTGATGCCTGGGATGGTTTGTGCACATAACCACTTCTATTCAGCCCTTGCACGGGGCATTACTGCCGACATTGCCCCTTCACCAGACTTCCTCTCGATCCTGAAGAATCTCTGGTGGCGGCTGGACAAAGCTATTGACAGGGAAGTCCTTCAGGCCAGCGCCATTGTCGGAGCATTGGAAGCTGTAAGGGCCGGTACAACGACAGTCATTGACCATCACGCCTCCCCGAACTTTATTCGCGGCTCACTGGGCGTTATCCGTGAAGCCTTTGAAAAAGTGGGCCTGCGGGGCATTCTCTGTTACGAAACGACAGACCGCAACGCTGAAGCCGGCATGACAGATGGTATTGCTGAAAATACAGAATTTGCCAGGCAGATTGATCGAAACGATGATAATCGGCTGGTGGAAGCCGCCATCGGGGGGCACGCCCCCTTCACACTTAATGACACAGCTCTGGCAATGCTGAAAAAAGCCATTGAAGAAACCGGTCGGGGAATTCATGTCCATGTCTCTGAAGACGGCCACGATGCCGCCTTTTCCCGTCAGCACTACGGGGAGGACCCGCTGGCAAGACTGCACCGTTTTGGTCTCCTGAACGAAAAAGCACTCATTGTCCACGGCGTTCATCTGACCGGGAAGGAAATTGACTTACTCAATGAAAATGACGGCTTCCTGATCCACAATCCCAGATCGAACATGAACAACCACGTGGGGTATATGGAAAACATCCAGCAGGTAAAGAACCTGGCGATGGGAACAGATGGAATTGGCGGAGATATGTTTGAAGAATTCAAGTTCTCATACTTCAAACACCGGGATGCGGGCGGCGACTGGTGGCCCGACAGCATAGCAAAGATGCTTCAAAACGGAAATCGCATCCTCGAACGCTATTTCGGAGGAGATTTTGGCGCGATTCAACCCGGCTGCCGCGCAGACCTCACAATTCTGGACTACTACGCCCCTACCCCGCTCACAGCAGAAAACGTGGCCGGTCACATCGCCTTCGGTATGGGATCCAGAGATGTGAATTCCGTCATGGTAAACGGCAAATTCATTTATCGGAACCGTGAATTCCCTTTTGAAATCGACAGCCTCTATGCGACAGCCCGAAAGGCGGCAGAAAAGCTCTGGAAAACAATGTAACTGAGGAGTTTCTTCTCCTTCTTCCCGACACAACAATCGACGGAGCTGCTCAGCTGGCAGAGAAAATCCGTCAAAATATCGAATCTCTAAGTGTTACCTGCGACGATAACTTCGTAAAATTCACCGTCTCAGCAGGTGTTTCCACCTATGACCATCCTGAACCCATCGAATCTGTCATTCGCAAAGCTGACGATGCCCTCTACCGCGCAAAAAGAGCGGGCAAGAATTGTGTTCATAAGAATATCTGAACCTTACTGATTCAAATTCGCCGGGTATCGAAAGCTCATTGTCCCGCAAATGCTGGCTCGGTTTCAGGAAATCATGGACGAAGAAAGTCACTCGGATCAGTTGGCAAACATAATCATCCGATGTATTATTAGAGGGTAATTGGCTTTGCTGTCTGGCTTCTATATTGGAACCGCACAGTCAATGAGCGTGCCCCAAATAGAGGAGGAAACATGAAGAAAAGCATTCCCCTTGTTTTCTTGTTAGTTGCCGTTGTCAATGCTGGTGGACTGAAACTGAACAAGATGTGGGAGACTGACCCTGTAATGATCACGGCAGAAAGCGTCAATTATGACGCACGACGGAATGTACTGTATGTGTCGTGCATAAATGGAACTCCAACCGCAAAGAACGGCAACGGATTCATTGCGAGGATTAAACCTGGCGGAAAGCTTTTGGATGAAAAGTGGGTGACTGGATTGAATGCTCCAAAAGGGGCCGCCATCGTGGGGAATTTTCTTTTTGTTACCGATATCGATCATCTGGTAAAGATTGATATTTTGAAAGGTAAGATTGTGGGCCGATTCCCTGCTCCCGGAGCTCAGTTTCTCAATGATGCGGCTGCGGACAAAGCCGGAAATGTCTACATTTCAGACTCATCTTCAGTCTCTGCTATCTACAAGTTTGACGGGAAAAAAGTCTTTGTTTGGCTGACAGACAAACGCATTCAACATCCGAATGGACTATTGAGAAGAGGGGACACATTGCTCGTTGGTAACGGCGGAAACGGCAAAATATTTACCGTTTCATTCAAAGACAAGACCATAAAGAAATACACAGATTCAAAATACGGTGTAGATGGGTTGAAGCGTGCTCCCGGTGGGAACTTTATTGTATCGGATTGGGCCGGCCACATCGGTCAGATCGCAAAAGATGGCAGCTATCACCTACTTCTGGATACCAGCGGTGAAAAGATCAACGCAGCGGATCTTGAAGTTATCATTGATTGGAAAATGCTGTTTATTCCTACATTCTTTCACAACACGGTTGCCTGCTACATGATTCAGAAATTGAGAGATTAGGAGTGCATTGTTAAGCCAACATAAGCCTTTCCGAAACAGATAAATGCAGTGTTGGAACTTTATCCTGAAACAGATTATTCATTGAACGGAGTTTGTTATGGCATTTACTGGTCTTCCCGTAAAGACAATGCATTTCCTGCTTGATCTTCAGAACAATAATAGCCGCAGCTGATTTGATGAAAACCGCTCACGATATGAAGATTACCTGAAGGAACCGGCCATGCAATTTATCGGGGCCATAGGCTCCGCTTTATCGGAAACGCGACCGGAAATTAACGCAATACCGAAAGTGGACGGGGGACTGTTCCGACTGAATCGGGACACCCGCTTCAGTCGCGACAAGACCCCGTACAAAACGCACATCGGCATATTACTCTGGAAAGGAACCCAAGGTACTTCCGGGGACACCGGGCTGTTGAAAAAGGTCCATAAAAACCTATAATAATATCCGTATTTTTCTGGTAATTATCCAGTCCAAATGCTGTA
>PFTO01000147.1:0-3786 GCA_002789615.1 Acidobacteria bacterium CG_4_9_14_3_um_filter_49_7
TTGTTGGATATAGAAGAAATGGGGGGGAATATGCGCCTTGGTACGTACGCCTGTACCATTCAGAGCAAGGATTCTTTTGCGTTTAGGGCGTATAGGGAAAAGGAAATTCAGGAACGCCACCGCCATCGATATGAGTTTAACATGGCATTTCGAGAACGACTGGAGGAAGCCGGACTCAAATTCACCGGTATCTCGCCGGATGGAAAGTTTATCGAGATCGTGGAGCTGGATGACCATCCCTGGTACCTGGGCTGTCAATTTCATCCTGAATTTAAGTCCAAGCCCTTGAAGCCCCAGCCCCTGTTCGTGGATTTTATCAAGGCATCCCACAAGCGACGAGGAGAAAAGACAAAATGAGTGACGACACCCAGAAACTTTTCAACCGTATTTCTTCTGGAGAAAACAGCTTTTTTCTGGTTTCAGGTCCATGTGTAATTGAAACCGAAGAGATTGTTTTCGGCATTGCTTCCCGCCTCAAGAGTATCGCGGATGTTCTTGAGATTCCGTTTGTCTTTAAAGCATCTTTTGATAAGGCAAATCGCTCATCCATTGACAGTTACAGGGGACCGGGACTGGGCAAAGGGCTGGATATTCTGCGCCGCGTGAAGGAGGAACTGCAGATTCCAATCCTGACGGATTTTCATCTTGCATCCCAGGCGGAAATGGTTGCCGGGGTCGCGGACATCCTTCAGATCCCAGCTTTCCTGTGCCGCCAGACAGATATGTTGGTAGCTGCCGGTGAAACAGGAAGAATCGTAAATGTGAAGAAGGGACAGTTTCTCGCACCCTGGGACATGAAGAATGCTGTTCAGAAGATAGAATCTACAGGCAATAAGAAAATCATACTGACGGAAAGAGGCAGCTCATTCGGCTACAATAATCTCGTAGTGGATTTCAAGTCTTTTCCGGTAATGTCCTCTTTTGGATATCCGGTAATGTTTGATGCAACTCATTCAGTGCAATTGCCTGGTGGCCTGGGGAATACTACTGGAGGACAGCGGGAATTTATTCCCGCGCTGGCAAAAGCTGCAGCGGGCCTTGGCGTATCGGGTTTCTTTTTTGAAGTGCACGAACATCCGGAGGAAGCCTTGTCCGACGGTCCGAATCTTTATCCATTGGATCAGTTTTCCAACCTTCTTCGAAAGTTACTGAATATCTGGAGGGCAGGAGCCGATGTCGAGATTGATTGAGATTGCACGTGAGGTGTTGGAACTTGAAGCAAAAGCGGTAGCGGATCAAATTTCTTGTCTCGGAAAGGATTTCGAACGAGCAATTGAGATTCTGAAAAGCACACAGGGCCGTGTGATTGTTACGGGAATGGGCAAATCAGGACTAATTTGCCGCAAAATAGCAGCGACAATGGCATCTACCGGTACACCATCCTTTTTTGTACATCCTGCTGAAGCAATTCATGGTGACTTGGGCATGATTGTAGAGGGAGATTCCGTAATTGCCGTTTCCAATTCGGGAGAAACCGATGAGATTGTTCGCCTGATAGAGTTTATCCGCCGGATTGGAGTTCCCATTGTGGCAATAACGGCAAACCGTCACTCCAGTCTGGGAACTCACAGCGATGTCACGTTGGAATTAAAAATCAAGAAGGAGGCATGCCCCCTTGGGCTGGCGCCGACATCTTCCACAACGGCCACCTTGGCCATGGGGGATGCTATTGCGATGGTACTTCTTGAGTTGAAAGAGTTTACTCCGGAAGACTTTGCTGCACGTCATCCAGGAGGAAAACTGGGTAGGAAGCTTCTATTGGTAGAAGCGTTGATGCACAAGGGAGATGAACTTCCTATTGTGTTACCGGACGATCCGATGCGGGATGTGATTTATGTAATGTCGAGCAAGCGTTTGGGAATTGCACTGGTTGTGCACGAAGGAAAACTTCTCGGTGTCATTTCGGATGGAGACTTGAGGCGCCTTCTTGAAAAAAGAGGACCTGCTTTGTTGGATCAATCAGCCAGTCTTTGCATGGTTCAAAATCCCAAGTGCATAACCCCTGGGAAACTGGGAGTGGAGGCGCTTCATTCAATGGAAAAGCACCGCATTACGTCCCTTGCGGTGGTAAACGGAGAGGATGAACTCCTTGGTCTGATTCATCTGCATGATTTATGGAAAACAGAACTCTTTTAAAGGCTGAAAAGGTGTCGCTCCTTGTCTCAGATGTGGACGGCATATTGACAGATGGAAAATTGTACTACGGACCGGGGATGCAGGGCCACATGAAGGCTTTCCACGTCCGGGACGGTCTGGCCGTTAAGATGGCTCAGGCTGCCGGAATCCGAGTTGCCTTTATTTCTGCCAAGGAATCCAGTGTTCTTCGTCGCCGGGCTGATGAACTTGGAGTCGATTTCTGCTCTGATGGCGTATTGGATAAAATAGCCCGGGCAAGGGAAATCTGTGATACATTGCATGTGTCCTGGGACGAAACTGCCGCCATAGGCGATGATCTTGTGGATATGCCGATACTTCGGCAGGCAGGTTTTTCCGCGACGGTACCGGAGGCGCCCGAGGACATTCGGGCGATTGTAGACCTTGTCACCACTCATCCCGGTGGAAAGGGCGCATTCAGGGAACTGGTAGAGTTCCTTGTCCGTGCAGGTGGGAAATGGGAGGAAGTGTTGACCTATTTTGGAGGAATGCATGAAATACGTTAAGACGGCATTTTGGACAGTTCTGTTTGTTGTATTATTTGTGTTATTTACTCTCAATGTTTACCAGAGTGTTGATTTTAGATATTTTTATGGTGATCAGGACATTTTTAAGGAAGTTCCACTTTTTGTGATGATATTCTTTTCAATGGCAGTGGGATTCCTTCTGGGTTTGCTGTTCATTCTCGGAGAGATGATGCAATTGAAAAAGGCCTCCCGGGTCAAGGATGCTGAACTGGCAACGCTGAAAAAGGAACTGGACACCCATCGCAATGTTGCCGTAAAAGAGTTTATTGATTCAGAATCCAACGGGGGAAACGGAGCTTCCTGAAATGCCCATTGTAATAATATTTGCTGTTGTTCTCACCGGGATATTGATTGGTTTGTTGTTACGTGGAAAGACCAAGGACCAGACAGACAATCATGATTCTGCCAGTTTCTATATGAAGGCTGTTCGATTGATTGACTTACTGCAATCAGGGGAGCGGGCTGGTGTTGAAAACCTCCTGGCATCCATTATGGAAGAGGATTCTGAAAAAAAAGAAATTTACATTATTTTCGGGAACGTTCTCCGGGAAAAAGGCTACATCGCAGAGGCTATCAAGGTCCATAAGTCTGTGTTGCATCGCCCCGGTCTTCCGGACAAATTTAAAGGATGGGCTTTGGGCTCTCTGGCAGAAGACTTTCGACTGGCCGGTATGCTGGAGAGGGCGGTTCGAACCTACCGCGACGCATTCAATTTGAATCCGGGAGATACCGGGTTGCTGAAGAGGTATGCTCATCTTTGTAAGCAGATTGGTGACTACGAGAAATTACTTAGTCTGATGGACGTGATGGCGAAAATTAAGGCCCCCAATGATGACAATTATCGGATGCAAATCGCTTTCATTTACAACGAATTGGGTGAACAGGCGCTGAAAGAAGGGGAATTTGTAAAATCGGAAACAAATTTTAGAAAAGCGTTAAAATTGAATGCGAAAGTATATCCCGCTTACCTGAATCTGGCTAAACTTGTGGTGAAGAGGGGAAAAAAAATCAGTGCGGCTCAGAAACACCTGGAAGAATTGTTCCGACAGGTTCCAGATAAGGCGTATCTGGGCATGGAACTGTATCTTCAGATCTCGCCGCAGGA
>PFTO01000147.1:3811-5655 GCA_002789615.1 Acidobacteria bacterium CG_4_9_14_3_um_filter_49_7
TTGAATCGAAACGCAGAAGATTGGCGAACCCGTCTGCATCTTTCCCGCTATTATGTCCAGCAGGATCGACCGGACTCGGCCTTCCCTGAGCTGATTGAAGCAATGAAGAGTATGCCCCACGTGCTTTTGATTCATCAGGAAATATGGAAGTTTCTTATGCTATATCCTGAACGGCGGGATGATCTGAAAGAGTATGCAATTCAGACAGATAAAATCATGGTATTCAACGCACCGTTCATGTGTGTTGAATGTCGTTATAAATCATCTGAATTTCTATGGAAATGCCCATCCTGTTTTGGATGGAATACATTTGTAGAATCAAAAATTTAAAACATGTTTCTGGAGGAAATATAATGGAAAAGAGGCGCGCAGTTGTCACGGCTACAGGCAGTTACTTCCCACCAAAGATTGTTCCCAACAGTTTCTTCGAAGGTTATCTGGATACTAACGACGAATGGATCAGGACCCGGACTGGAATCAGTGAACGTCACTATGTAGAAAAAGGAGTCGCGTCATCCGACCTGGCAGTGGAGGCTTGCAAACGGCTGCTAAAGAAACGTGGAATCGGACCGGAAGAAATCGATGGCATCGTTTTTGGTACAGTTACTCCGGATATGATGTACCCCTCCAGTGCTTGCCTGTTACAGGATAAACTGGGTGCCACAAACGCTTATGGATTTGATCTGTCAGCAGGCTGCTGTGGCTTCGTTTTTTCCTATACCACAGGGGCAATGATGGTTGAGAGTGGCCGGTATGACAAGGTGCTGGTGGTGGGTGCCGACGTCTGTACGACTTTTCTTGATATGAATGACCGCAATACATGCATTCTCTTTGGTGATGGTGCCGGTGCTGTGCTTCTTGAACCCTCCGGAAAGGATGAAGGTATGCTGGATACAATTCAGCATGTGGACGGCAGTGGCGGAAAGTTCCTGTATATGGCAGGGGGAGGGTCATTGAACCCGACTTCCGCCGAAACAGTTGAGCAAAATCTCCATACCGTTCATCAGGAAGGTCGAGAAGTGTTCAAACATGCGATAATGAAAATGGCAGATGTTGCTGTTGAAGTTGTAGAGAAGAATGGTTTTTCTCTTGAAGATGTAGATCTTTTTGTCCCCCATCAGGCCAATATCAGAATCATTGAATCCGTAGCTAAGAGAATGAAACTTCCAAAGGAAAAAGTGATAATCAACATAGATAAGTTCGGAAATACGACGGCCGCGACCATTCCCTCCTGCCTGGATCAGGCCGTTGAGACGGGGCGACTCAAGAAGGGAGACCTGGTTGTAATCGCTTCTTTTGGAGCGGGATTTACATGGGGAAGCGCACTCATCCGCTGGTAAATGCAGCCTGTGCGCGTTTTTGACAATATAGAAACAGGAGATTGAAACGGGAAAAATACGCGTTTCCGGCGGTGAGTTCAGGGGTCGATGGCTTCGAGTACCAACCGGATTGGAAATCAGGCCCACAACAGACAAGCTCAGACAGGCTGTCTTCAATATCCTCCAGGGGGAGATTCAGGGAGCATTGTTTCTTGATCTGTGCTGCGGAACTGGAATCATGGGAATTGAGGCATTGAGTCGGGGTGCGGATAGGGTTTTGTTTGTTGACAAAAGCCGCGAATCCCGTCAGCTGTTGACCCAAAATATGGAATCACTTCAAGTTTCGGGCACGCGTTTTGTGGAAAAGGACGTTCTTCGCTTTCTTGCCACCTTCAACGAGTCGCCGGAATCCGGTCGTTTGGTCATGTATTTCGATCCACCGTACAAAGACAAAAGGCTCTATCGTCAGGTTGTCTCCAGTATTGACAGGATGAATCCGGACAGTCTGATTCTTTTCATTGAACA
>PFTO01000147.1:5680-18808 GCA_002789615.1 Acidobacteria bacterium CG_4_9_14_3_um_filter_49_7
CCGGTCCATTTGCGGTTATGGAAGCAGAAACAATATGGGAGCACTTGGATATCCGCGTTTACAACAATTCCTGATTTCTGGTAAGATACAAGACGAAATGAAACAGAGTAACTCGCCACATTTTCAAAAATTGTTTTTGAAGGTTGTCCTCAATGATTTTTTCGTAAATTCTGTTGCAGGATTTTTTGCTGCGTTGACCCTGTACTTTCTCGAGGTGATCCAGTTAGAAAATTTTTTTCACTTCATAGGTCTTGGCCTTCTTGTTCTGATCCCCATGTATGGAATCCATATTATTTTCATGTACTACCATATAAGAAAATCATGGACATCTGAGAGTCAGTTTCTGGAATTGGATTTGCAGGCGCGAAGCTCAAAGCTGAAAACCCTTCTCGCAGTGAGTTTCAGAGGGACATCTACCATTATTTTGCTTTGGTGTGTGGCTGGAATTTACTCATACTATTTCAGCATGATAACTCCAGGGGTGTCCCATGTGATGGGCATCCTTGCATTGGCTACATTTGTCGCCATGTCTCCCATGTCATGGCTGGTGGATTCGATTGTGACCCGAAGGATTTTAATATCCACGATTAGACGCTATCTGTCCTCATTTCCGGAAAGTTTACTTCAGGGATTTAATTTTTACAAGATGTCCAGCATAAACAGAAGCGCCGTGGCCGTCTTCTACCTGTTCATCCTGGCCATTTATTTCACACTGATTGGCAATATAAATTCCTTCAACTCAGTGATGCAGCAGAAATTGATGGAATTCGGAAATTCTCAACTGGAACAGATTACATTAAGAATTCAGGCCGAGTCCCAAAAAAAAGAACCATCCCTTGAACGCGTCAGGGAAATAATCAAAGAAACTCCGAAGTTTCTGGGTTCAGAAATTACGATTGTTCCCATTGACCTGGTACAAGGCAAACCGCATAACCCTGATGAAATAAAGCAGCAAACTCGATGGATCATTGCTGAAAAGATATTACCTGGAATCGGAAATCTGGTCTTCCGAATTGAGAAAGCAAGCCTTCGCTCAAGAATATTTTTCATTGCGTTCAATAGAGGCGTCATCGTCCTTTTTCTGATTTTATTGGGAGTAGGGGCGGCGGTTCTTTTCCAGGTAAATCTTGAATTCAAAGGCACGCTATCCGTGATTAACCGAATTACAGACGAGATGGCATCCGGGAATCTTTCGGATTCGGAACGACTTTATGCCACCGATGAATTCTGGGGTTTATATCAGAAAATTATCGTTGTAAAAAACAATGCCGGAAAGGTCATCGGAGATATCCGGGAACACGCGCGGCTGTTGAACCAGAATATTCGAGTCGTGGAAGAGGTAAGTCGTTTTCTTCAGGACCTTTCGGGAGGGCAGAAGCCTCTTGTGAGAAATGCCGGGGATGCCGTTAATTTTGTGGATGGATTTGCGAACAGCCTCCAACACTCAATCTCTGAGTTGTCCTTAATTTCAGAGCGCACCTCCAGCACCTCCATCGAGTTCGCAGCTTCCATCAGTCAAGTTAAGAACTCCATGGGAAAGCTTGTGAGCATGGCTGATGCCATTGCCCTGAACGTACGCGAGAACACCTCTTCACTGAAAGATATTTCCTCAGATCTTCGAACGGCCTCAGGAATGGCCGGGCAAATTGAGGAAAATGTCACAGCAATTCATGACTCACTGGGAAAACGGATATCCGTCCTGGAAGACAGTAGATTTGCAGTTGACAGGCAAATAGAAGCCACCAGTTCCATTGAACAGAACTTCAAAGAAGTTGGAAATCATCTGGAAAAATTAAACGCCATGTATGTAGATTACCTGAAATCGAAAATAATTTTAGGTAAAGAAATTGGGCGTATAGAGTCAATTAGCCATATTATGGATGATTTTATTGATCAGGCAGGCATTCTGGCTTTAAACGCCGCTATTCTTGCAGCAAGGAATGATTCTCTTGACTCTGGATTTGGCGTTATCGCCGATGAAATCAAGGAGCTTGCGGAGAGGACAGGGGCATCCACAGGAAAAATCAAAACCATTGTGAATAATACAACCCAACAGCTCTCCGGTATGGAAGAGAGAACAATCGGTGCCAAAGTTGAATTTCGCCGAACAAAGGATTTGTTGAAAGAGATTCTCACTGTTCAGAAAACCAGATCTGATGAGCTGAAGGATGGGGCCAATCGTATGCAGGTCCTGCTGGAGGACACCGGACAAGACAAGACACAGATAGGAACGATACTGGATGCGGTTCGCTTGTTGAAAAGCCAGATCGTTAAAACTGGTGGAATATTGGCTGAGAAGTTGATGGCCACGGAAAAATCGATGGAAACCTCTGACAAAATGAAGGAAATGGCTGGACAGGTGATGAATGCCGCTCAGGAACAAACGGTGGGGGCAAACCAGATTGCCGGGACCTCTGAATCAATCCGTGACCTGTCCTTTGATGCGAAAAATGCATCTGAGAAAGTTAAAGAAGCATTGCAGGACATCGTTCAACTGATACAGACAATAGAAGGAAACTCTGAAGAGATTCGACTTAAATCAGACTCTTTGCGAGAAGTGGTAGACGATTTTTCCGCTGAACTCACGTCATTGTCAACTGAAATTGCCAGATTCAAACTACCGGATAACAAATGACCGCGTGGAATGGCGCTTCCTTCAGAAGCCTCTTGAAAGAAAACATACTTCTAATGGACGGCGCTTACGGCACTCTTTTGTCTTCTCATCTGGATGGGATGGACAGCATTGAGGAACTGAACATAAGAAAACCGGATGTTGTTCAGGGCATCCACCAACAATATGCTGACGCTGGAGCAGATATCATTAAATCCAACACATTCGGGATTTTCCACTCCATTTTCCGGGGAAAATTAGAAGTGGAAAAAGGTATTGAAATAGTGGATATCGGTGTCAAATTATTGTCAGACGTTTACTCAAAGAGGGATCTGATTCGAGTCGCCAGTTTTGGACCCATGACAGGGGGTATGTGGGGATACTCTGACAGAGAAGTCGCATTGATACAGAGGGTATACCGTCTAGCTGCTGAAACGGCGCTCTCAGCAGGCGTCCAGGCCATCCTTCTGGAAACATTCTCAGACCTTCTGGAGACGAGTATTGCGATTCATGCCATCCGCTCCATTTCCGCAGACCTCCCTTTGATCTGCCAGTTCACATTTCAGGATGGCGGCATAACATTGAGTGGATCTGGAGCCGCCAATGGAGCAATCATGCTTGAATCTCTTTACGCAGATGTTATCGGCGCAAATTGCTCTACCGGGCCACACGGCATTCTACCTCATGTTGAAACCTTGAGCCGATTTTCCAGTGGTGCAATTTCGATGGCTCCGAATGCCGGTCTGCCGAGGATAGTGAATGGCAAAGCAAATTATCCGAATATAATAAATGAAATGATCGAATTATTGCCCCGGGCACTAGAGTTGGGGGTCCGGATTTTCGGAACATGCTGTGGTTCTACGCCGAACTATACAGCCGCGCTTCGAAGAGAAATTGATCAAATTCCAGTAGACAAAAGGATTGCCAAGAAAAGGGAAGTTCCCGACGTTGTGAGCTCCAGTCATCATCTATATGATTTCCGAAACTCATCCTTTTTAGCCGTTGGAGAACGCCTGAATTTGTCTGGGAATCGCACCTTCCTCAAGAGAATCCAGACTGATTCTGACCCCGCGATATTATCTGAACTCAATCGTCAGACTGCTGCCGGTTATACAGACGCTGTTGACATCAATCTGGATGCCATAGCGAATGAAAATCCATCAGTGTGGCGAGACACAGTATTGTTGCTGGAACGTGAGGACGCGCCAATTATCTCCATCGATACGCTGTATCCCAACCTGATGGAAGAAGCTGCCTTTCTGGTGGCAGGAAAGCCTGTTTACAATTCCACAGATCTTACTGAAAAGCGATTCTCCAGGATGGCTGAACTTTATCACCGTCACCGTGGCCTGATTGTGGCGTTGCTGATGACGGGAAACCGTCTGCCCAAAACCCTGGCCCAGCGTCGGGAAGCTTTGGAAATATTGGATAGGCTCCTTGTCACTTATAAGATTCCCGCCGCAGATGTCCTGGTGGATCCTCTCGCCTTATCCCTTGCAACGGGAGTGGATCAGTTCGAAATGGTTCAGAGAATTGTTGAGGAAACCAGCTATAAAACGATCATTGGACTATCAAATTTTTCCCATGGACTGGCGGACAGAAGTCGAATGAACGCGTTTCTCCTTGGACAGTTGATGCAAAGTGGCCTCTCGGCTGCGATTGCGGATACTGCCGATCCCAATATTTGTGCCACAATCCGCCTTGGAAACGCTCTATTCCATGGTGAACCGATGATCCGGGACGAAAAAGATAGAATTGACTTCCCTGAACCGTTTCCGGAAGTCGGAAAGGCCCTCCTGGGCGCAGATTCCGATACAATTCTTGAAATTCTTGCGCAAAGCAGCGAGCAATATGGCTCCCCTTTTGCGTTTCTGGAAAAGGTCGTATCGCCGAAAATGGAAAGAATCGGAGAGGCATTTGAAGGAGGACAGCTATTTCTTCCCCAGTTGATTGTAGCCGGCGAGACAATGAAAAAGCTGTTGAAAGCAATGAACAAAGAGGGTCTTCCAGAGGTGAGTGGAGAAGAAGCTCATCCGGTACTCTTTTTTACCGTTCAGAACGATATTCATGACATTGGAAAAAATATTGTTATATCGGTTCTTCAGGGCTTTGGAATTGTCACTGAGGATGGCGGAATAGACAGGAGTCCGGATGAAATCGTGGAACTGACGAGGTCAAAGCAAGCGGGTGCAGTGGGATTGTCTGCATTGATGACCACCAGTCTGCATTCCATGAAGCTAACTGTCAGACAGTTAAAGAAAGAGCTGCCCGAGGTTCCGGTTCTGGTTGGTGGGGCTGTGGTTACAAGACGATATGCAGAGGAAATCGGAGCCGATGGATACGGCAAGACTGCATTTGAAGCTGTTCACATGCTTCGGAGATTAAATCCGGGAGTTGCTCACGGCGGATCTTCATCGGATTCCGAAACCGGAAATATGGAGATTCAAAAATGAAATTCAGTTATTTGATATTTGTTATGATTCTGGTTCTTGCTGGTAGTGTTTTTTGCTGTCAGAGAGCATTTGGATCTGATGTGTTGAAGTATGAGGATGATCAAGGCCATCTCATCCTTGTGGATTCTCCCGCCAAAATTCCAGCCCGTTATCGCAATCGTGTGGAATCCGTCCCGTCGGGCAAAGAGGCTGAAGAATTGAATGTCGAACTGACAAAAATTGTCTTGAAGGGTGGAAGTGCAGCTGATTTGAATGGCTTTTTTATCAAATATCTTTTTTTGAATCGTTGGACAGCGATTCTGGTTTCCCTCTTTATTCTTGCATTTCTCCTACCTGTAATTTTTAGAAATTCGCTTTCAAGGATGAGCATTTTCGTTTCTCTCCTGTTCCTGTTTCTGATCTTTCATCTGGTAGTGTTTGTACCAAAACTTCAAGAACGGGTTTACAGATTTTCCGGGATTGTACGCCATAAGAGCGGGGTTTCGCTCCCCGTTGAGACGGGAATCCGACACAAGGTACTGGCCTATCGGATTCATTCAGAAGCATTACCCCTCATCCCTCTGAATATTTATGCCCAAGTTCTTGAATTGAGGAAACTTCAAAGTGAGTTTCAGGTTCAAAAATGAATGGCGGCGTTTACGTTCATGTTCCATTCTGCCGCTCCCGTTGCCATTATTGCTCATTTTACAGTGTCACCGATCGGGATGTTCCGGATTCAAGCGAATATGTTCGGGCCATTTTGAATCACCTTTCCACATTTGAACTTATTACGGAAGCCATAGATTTTAATACAGTTTATTTTGGAGGCGGTACGCCCAGTATCATGCCGGTTTCCTTTTTCAGCGAAGTTATTGAAGGTATCTCTGCATCTGTTTCCCTGGGAGATGAGCTTGAGATAACGATTGAAATGAATCCGGAGGACATTACATCGGACTATCTTAAGGATTTGAAACATGCCGGTATTAACCGAATCAGCATCGGTGTTCAGTCTTCAACTGATCCTGTTTTGCAAAAACTGAATAGAACCCACACCTCAGGAGAGGCTGTTTCCGCCATTCTTACTGCAGTAAAGTTTTTTTCAAATGTTTCATGCGATCTGATTATCGGAATAGACGGAGAATCAAGAATAGCAAGTAACATACTGAATAAACTCCCCATTGCTGCCTTATCTCATCTTTCCCTTTACATGCTGGACGGGGCAAAGAATGACAGACTTGCCGCAGAGAGTGATCATACTGCTGATCTTTACACGAAACTTTGTGGCGTGTTGGAGAATAATGGTCTCAAGCAATACGAAATTTCTAACTTTGCCAGGGAAGGAATGGAATCTGTTCATAACCTGCATTACTGGAAGGGAAATCCATATATCGGGTTGGGCCCGTCAGCTCATTCTCTCCTGTATCCGTATCGAATCTGGGATCATAGTGGATTGGACCGTTTTCTGAAAGGTGAGTTCAAATCAGGACGAATGGAATACAGCAAATCCCTTTTTGTCACGGAAATGGTGATGTTGGCTTTACGTTTAAAAAAGGGAGCGAGGCAGGCGGATTTTGAAAAAAACTATGGCATAGACCTGTTCAAAGAATTCGGCTGGCTATGTGACAGGTTCCCCGGTTTTGTTGTTCAGGACAGGGACGGAATTTCCTTGACTCTTAAGGGCATGCTGCTTTCCAATGAAATATTTCAGGAGTTGCTGGAACCGTAATTTGTAACACATCCTTATGTGCAGGTTCGAAAACTCAGCGACCGGGCTGTGACCCATCAATAGCCGATTTCTTTGCGCCCGGGGCATCCACTCGCACTATTTTGCGTGTGCGCAAAACAAAACACTACAGTTCTGAAATGGAAGCCTCGTAAGAACGGTCTTCAAGAGTCCTCTGGCGGATAAACTGATTCAGACGGTTTCGAGTCAGTACACCGAGAAGATTCCTTTCCTCATCTATGACCGGCAGGTCTTCAATCTCCAGAAAGTCGAATTTCTCCTGTGCAGAAAGAATGTCATCTGATTCAGAAAGGTAGTTCAGATCCTCTTTCATAATGTCGGAAACAATCAAAAGACGCCAGAGGTCATCCTGGAACATGAACGACTTAACGTCGCTGATTGACAGGATTCCCACAACCTTCTTTTCATTGTTTGTGACCGGGAGATGGGTCAGTTGATGCGCATTTAATCCATCCACAAAGGATTGGAGAGAAGCACCTTCATAGATGCTGCTTGGGTTACTGTCCATAATATCCTGCACCTTGTAGCCATGCAAGGCGGCTGTTTCACGGGCACGTTCTATTGGGATTTTCTTCAATGTAAAGTAATGGGTATCAATCGAATCATGGAAGAGCTTCTGGGATACGGTTGTTCCAATGATGGAAGCGATCATAATGGGAAGCATAACAGAATAATTCCCGGTAATTTCAGTTAAAAGAAAAATTGACATTAAAGGTGCATGGGTCGCGGCTGATAGAAACGCTCCCATGGCTACCGCCGCGTATGCTCCGGGAGAAATGTGCATAGCAGGGAAAAGTATCGCAAAGAGTTTTCCCGAAAATGCCCCCAGCGCAGCCCCTACAAACAAAGAAGGTGCAAACATGCCTCCCGCACCGCCGGAGCCAAGGGTGAGAGAAGTGGCTAGAATCTTACCCAATACAAGTAGTCCAAGAAATAGCAGGCTGTAATTCATCAGGTTTCCGTTGATAAGGCCGCGAATAACATCGTATCCGTCGCTCAGTACGTCCCGCATGAAAATCCCGATAATTCCCACCAGCAAAGCTCCGACAACAGGCTTCAATGCAGTCGGAATTCTCATGCCTTTGAAAAAATCCCAGGTTGTATAATAACCCCTTTTGTAGAGCGCAGCAAAAACACCGACAAGGATTCCGAGAAGTGCATAGAGAGGAAACTCCATGGGACCACCAATAATGTAATTGGGGGTATGGAAGATTGATTCAGCACCATAATAAGTTCTGGAAACCGCCGTCGCTATTGCGGATGATATGACAAAAAGTGAAAACGTATTTAGTTTCATTTCACCTAAGAATACGATTTCTTCTGCAAACAAAACTCCCGCGATGGGCGCATTGAAGGTCGCCGCAATCGCACCCGCCGCTCCGCATCCGACCAGCACCTGCGTTCGTTTGGTGGAGAGTTTCAGCCATCTCGCCACGACCGAACCAATGGTTCCACCGATTTGTCCGATGGGGCCTTCACGTCCCGCTGAGCCACCGGAACCAATGGTAATCGCCGCCCCCAGGGTGTTGGCAATGAGTCGAAGAGAGCTGATACGTGCCGCCTTTAAATGAACCTCCTCAAGAAATTTTGGAAACCCGTAGCCGTTAACCAGCCTTGGAAAGATTTTTGCGAGCGGTATCAGCAGCAGAGCACCTGAAACCGGAAGAAGAATGATCAGGAACCGATGCCAACCTCCCTGCTGAAAATGAAGGACATGGTTGCCGAGCACATCAAAAAAGAACCATTGGGAATGTTCGACGGCTTCCACAAAAACAATATTGCCCATCCCGCTGAGCAGTCCAACCAATGCTGCAACAACGAGGAAGAAGGTCGTGTTTCCAATTTTGAAGCGTTTCAGATATCCATAAAGCGATTGCATCCTGCCTCCCAGAGGGTCATTATACCGCGACATGGAACTCTGGCAAGGAACATGATTCTAATTCAGGGAGAAAAGCATAATGCTTCCCTTGAGAAATATAGAACAGATCGAACGATTCTTGACACAACAATAGTCATTTGTTAACCTAAAGCCATAAAATAGGAGTGATGAGAAATGACTAAAGGTAGCGAGAGAAGAAAGTTTAAGCGACTTCCCAAGAGTGCGTCTCTGAAGGTCCAGAGACTTTCCTTCGAAGATCAACCTGCCCAGCATGTAACCCTCTACAAAGATTTAGGCGGGGGCGGCATGCTTTTTGAAAGTGAAGTGGCTTATGAAAAGGGCACTCTTTTAAAAATACAGGCAATGGTCCCCGGCTGGGGTGGCTATATACGGAACTTCAAGAGAACTGAAGATAATGAGAAACATGCCCTTGTAACAGTGGCAGAAGTCGTCCGGGTTGAGGCAATAAACGGAAAAAGTTTTGAGATCGGTGTTCATTTCGTGAATATCTATGAAAATGATCACCGTGCATTGATCGAATATGTTGATAGTATGACGAATGAAATGGACTAATCAATGAAGGACATTAATTCATGACAGAGAACAAGCGTCTTCTTGTTGTAGATGACGAAGCGGAATTCTGTGAAGTGCTCCAGGATATCCTTGAGGCCAGGGGTTTCATTGTAGATACTGCATCAAATGGCAAAGAAGCTCTGAGGGTAATGGAGAACCAGCCGGAAAACGTTTACTCTGTACTCATTGCAGATATCAATATGCCAGAAATGGGGGGAATTGAGCTGATCAGACAGGTGGCTGTCAAGTATCCTTTCGTTGTTCCTGTAATTGTAACTGGTTACGCAGACACGCAGGCGGCGGTGGAGTCCCTGCGGGTAGGTGCCTACGATTTTATTTCAAAACCGTTCAAACTGGATACGATCTATTTGACGGTGGGTCGCGCGCTGGAAAAACACAGCTTTCTCAAAGAAAAGGACATATATCGCAGAAATCTTGAATCGGAAGTGGAAGAACGCACTTCAGATCTTCGGCGATTGAATGATCAACTCATTCAATTACAGGAAATGGCGCGGAGAACCAGGGAAACGCTTGAATTTAAAGAAAAAATGAAACACATTCGAGAGTATTGTTTTTCGGCTTTTCGTGCTTCTAGTTTTGCGTTTCTTTCTTACGATGAGGAGCTGAACCTGTTTTACGTGCACCCGGACAGCTGCGCTCAGGAATTGCCGGAAAAGAACGTGTTTTCAATTGATGAAATCCATCGGGACAAAGATGGAATGGTCGAATTGGGAAATCATCTTTTCGCTTTAGATAAAGGACATATAGCAATCGAAATAAAACGGGATCAAATTTTTGGAATTGTGTACGTTGGATTCCCCAATGACAGTGGCTTTCTCATTGATGAGAGTACCTTTGGATTGTTGATCTCGGAATTGGAAGTAATTCTCTACAACAATTTTCTGGTGCAGCACCATGAAAATGAAATGAGAAAGATGTTCCTGTCATCTGTTCGCACGCACGCATATACAATTGAAGCAAAGGATGCGTACACTAAGGGACACTGTGAAAGAGTTGAACGATACACCATGATATTGGCAAAGCGGGTGATTTCAGACCCGGATCGTTTATTTGCGCTTAGCGTTGCATGTATTCTTCACGATATCGGGAAAATCGGCGTCCCTGAGTCAATTCTCAATAAACCTGGAAAGCTCACAGCTGAAGAGAAAGAAGCAATGGACAAACATCCAATAATTGGTGCAGAAATTGTTAAGAACTTGTATGGATTCAAATTGAGCCCCGTAATTCGCCATCACCACGAATGGTATGATGGAAATGGGTATCCCGATGGAATGAAGGGCGATGAAATCCCACTGGAATCAAGAATGATGTCAGTAGCTGACGCCTATGATGCGATGACAACTTCCCGGCCATATCGTGAGGGACTTGACCCGAGTCGGGCCCATCAGGAGATCCAGGATTTCTCCGGCCGTCAATTTGATCCATATGTAGTGAAGATATTTTTAGATTGTTATGCAGAATTCAAGCAGGTTAAGACAGAGGAACTGGGCTTGGATTTTGATCTGGCATTAACCCCTTAAAATTATTGAAGGAGAAGAAACTATGGAAAAAGGATCGACGAAAACGCTTGGTATTGTGTTTGTCATCGTTCTGATTGTCTTGCTGGCAGCACATTTGATGGCAATGAGAAGCGCAAAGGCGGAGTTCACCAAAAAGGAACAGGCTACGGCGCAGCAAATCGTAGAGCTGAATAAGAAGATTGAGGCCCTCTCAATGGACAAAAATTTGCTTGAAATAAAGCTGGAGCTGAAGGGTATCAGAATTCAGGTAGCTGAAAACAACTTTGGCACGGCCCGCGAATCTCTGGATGCGTTCAAAGAGTACCTGGATAAGAACGGCTGCAAGAAAATGGCTGAACTTACACCCATATTTGATACGATTGATACAAGTATGTTGAAGAAGCAAAACGTGGAAGTCAGACAGGGTCTGGACCAGGTAGAAGACATCATTTTCGGGGCGAAGAAAGCCCCCGAAATGGAGAAAGAAGAATAGCGACTAAAAATAGATATACGAATTTTATGATAACGATCAGGGGAAGCTCCGGCTTCCCTTTTTTTATGGAGTTTTGGTGAAAATTAATAGTACCAAAGAGACAAAAAGTGGAGCCAGGGCAATGCCATCAACAACGATTTCAAATTGGCCATCTGAAGGGATCGTTCCTTTGGATGAGTAATGGATAAATACAAGGAGGCTATAAATTGATGTGACAGTCAATACGATAGCCTGTTCAATTCTGCCGCTTGTGAATGCAAGCCCGGAGAGAAACAAGGCAATAGCTACCATACTCCACAACACAATTTGCGCCGCTCTATGCCGGCCAAGGAGGATGGGCAGCGTTTCTTTTCCGGCAAAACGATCCCCTTGATAGTCTTTGAAATCAAAAAGTACAGTTCCGGAAAACACAATGAGAAAGACAAGGCCGGAACCGAGGATTAAAGAAACCGGTGAATGAATGTGATGGGCCAGCATAGGGATTGCCGCAATGACGATGGACCATGCAAGGCCGTGAAGAAGGTTTTTAGAACCTGGTATATCAAAGATACGAAAAGGTCTTCCTCCAATACCAACCCGAATTCGGTAGAGGAGGCCCAATATGACCGCCAATAGTAGAAGACCAAGACCAAAGAGTGATAAGGTTAAGCCCAGTAAAAGAAGTGCAAATATTGAAAAAATGGAAAGGATACTCAGATTGCGTCGTCGGGACTGGACGAAATGGAATCTTGTCGGGTCACTAAAGAGGAGTGTGTCTCCACTGACAATCCCGTTTAGATTTGTTACAGAGAAAAGGTACAAGAAGGCGATAAGGGGAAATTTCCATGACTGGGGGAGGGAGAATGTGATTTGAATTCCTGCACAGAGAAAGAGTGCAGCCAGTGAGCGGAAAATACCACAATAGAACATCCAGCCGAACACATGGAAAGCAAAGGCTTTTTCCCTGTCTTTAAAGCGCAGGGCCTGAACCACACTATTGATAATCCAATTGGGAGTTGATGCACCGGCAGATACTCCAACCGTGCGAAAAGGATGCACGTCAATATTCCTCAATTCTGCTTCGGTTTCAATATGGTAAACATTCTCACAAAAACGTCTGGAGATTTCAGCCAGACGTGTTGTATTTGCACTGTGGTGGCCACCCACGATAATCATGCAGTCAACTTTTGAAGCCAGTTTTTTTGCTTCATCCTGCCGTTTTGAGGTTGAATCGCATATGGTACAAAATACCTTCAAATCTTTCACTTTTTCCCGCAGAACGTTTGCGATATCATCGAAAGTCTTTTGGTCAATTGTTGTCTGGGATACAACAATTGCTTTGTCAAAGTCTGGCAATGTTTCGGCTTGATCAGAAGTCTGGATGAGCTTCGCGTTCCCCTGCGCATACCCCATCAGGCTTTTCACTTCCGCATGTCCAATATCTCCTACTATGATGATAGTATAGCCTTTTGCCAGATGACCCTTTATCAACGCCTGTACCTTTCCGACCCGCGGGCAGGTCGCATTCAAAACCGTGATGCCGCGTTTTTTCAGATCATCCAACATTTCGGGAGTGGTCCCATGTGCACGGATAATAACGGTTCCATCTTGAAGGTTATCACTCAGTTGGGCTTCCTTCACCCCCCTTGATGAAAGGAAATTTACAGCCTGCTTATTGTGAATTAAGGGGCCAAGTGTATGAATGCTTTTGCTCTTTTCTTTTTCCGCCAGTTCCAATGTCTTCTCCATTGCCCGGCGAACTCCCCAGCAGAAGCCTGCCGATTCAGCCACTATGATTTTCATGGCGCAGTTTTGGCCGAAATGGCCTTGAGTTTTGAAATTGCACTGCTGATCTGGTTCAATGAGGTATCCAGTGGATGTTCTTCAGTATTCTTTA